>JAUPVD010000359.1 GCA_030917225.1 Pseudomonadota bacterium | reverse complement strand
CACAGGGCGCGGAAGACGCGCTTCTTCTGGCGGCGGTCACGATAGGCATATTGACCGGCCTTGATGACCGCCTGTTTGGCAACCCGGTACACCTTGCTACGGGCACCGTAATAACCTTTGGCCTTATCCAGGACTTTTTTATGACGGGCGTGGGCAGTAACGCCGCGTTTCACTCGAGCCATGACTTAATCTCCGTTCCGGCAATATCAGGCGTAGGGCAACATACGATTAACGCGAGCGGTATCCACCGCTGCGACCGTCGTTGTGCCACGCAACTGGCGTTTCCGCTTGGAACTCTTCTTGGTCAGAATGTGCCGGAGGTGCGAGTGAGAACACTTGAACAGGCCGGACCCGGTGCGGCTGAAGCGCTTGGCTGCGCCGCGATTGCTTTTCATCTTGGGCATTACATAACTCCGCAATTTTCAAAGGTAAACTCAGAGGTCGGCCCTGACAGGCGCCGGTAACGGAAAAAATCAGGGAGGGGAGAATTACTTCTTTTTGACCGGCGCGATAGTCATGACCATCTGCCGCCCTTCCATTCTGGGCCGTTGCTCGACAACACCGTACTGGGCGAGATCCTCTTCGACGCGCTTAAGAAGGCTAACGCCAATATCCTGATGCGCCATTTCGCGGCCGCGAAACCGCAGCGTGATCTTGGCTTTGTCGCCTTCACTGAGGAAACGGATCAGGTTGCGTAGTTTGACCTGATAGTCCCCTTCGTCCGTACCTGGACGAAATTTGATTTCCTTCACCTGGATCTGCTTTTGCTTTTTCCGGGCTTCATTTTGCTTTTTGGCCAGCTCGAACCGGTATTTACCGTAGTCCATGATGCGACAGACCGGCGGTTTGGCGTTCGGAGAAATCTCCACCAAATCCAGTTCAGCGTCCTCGGCCATCCGCCTGGCTATCGCCAGGAGGACAATCCCGGCCTGCTCACCTTCTTGATCGAGCAGGCGCACTTCGCGCCCAGTGATTTCATCATTGAGCCGGAGTTCGTTATTCGCAGCGATGTTTCAATCCTCCAATGGTTATTCGGTTCGCCCGCGACGGGCGATGTCGGCTTGCAGCAGTTCCATAAAGGCAGACACCTTCATGCTGCCGAGGTCTTTACCGGCGCGGGTGCGCACTGCCAGAGTTTCCGTGTCCATCTCCCGGTCGCCGACGACCAGCAGATAGGGAACGCGCTGCAAGGTATGCTCGCGAATTTTAAAGCCGATTTTTTCGTTTCTCAAGTCAGATCGGACCCGGAAACCGTGTTGCATCAGGGCATTTTCGACCTGTTTGGCGTAGTCGGCCTGATGATCGGTGATATTCAGCGCCACCGCTTGCACCGGCGCCAGCCAGACGGGCAATGCGCCGGCGTATTGTTCAATCAGAATGCCGATAAACCTCTCCAGCGAGCCGAGAATCGCCCGATGCAGCATGACCGGAACCCGCTTGCTGCCGTCTTCGGCGATGTAGTGCGCATCCAGCCGGCCAGGCATGGAGAAATCCACCTGAATGGTGCCGCACTGCCAGAGCCGGTCCAGGCAATCGCGCAAGACGAATTCAATTTTAGGTCCATAGAACGCGCCTTCGCCGGGCTTGAGCGTCCACGGCAAACCGCTCCGATTCAGCGCGATCTCCAGCGCCTGTTCTGCCCGGTCCCAGACTTCATCGCTACCGACGCGCATGTCGGGTCGGGTGGACAGCGCCAGTTGCACTTCGTTAAAGCCAAAATCGGCGTAGACCCGGAACAGCAGATCCATAAACGCGGTGACTTCGGACTGAATTTGCTCTTCAGTGCAGAAGATGTGGGCGTCGTCCTGGACGAAGTTGCGCACCCGCATCAACCCGTGCAGGGTGCCGGACGGTTCGTTGCGGTGGCAGGAGCCGAACTCGGCCATGCGCAGTGGCAGGTCGCGGTAACTGCGCAACCCCTGGTTGTAAATCTGAATGTGGCAGGGACAGTTCATCGGTTTGACCGCGTAGTCGCGATTTTCCGATGCCGTCGTGAACATGCCGCTGCGGAATTTCTCCCAGTGACCGGAGCGCTCCCACAGTACCCGGTCGACAATCTGGGGAGTGTGGACTTCCTGGTAATCGTGTTCGCGCAGCAACTGGCGAATATAGTTCTGCACCTCGACGTAGATGCGCCAGCCCCGGTCGTGCCAGAACACCATACCCGGCGCTTCTTCCTGAAGGTGGAACAAATCGAGCGCCTTGCCCACCTTGCGATGGTCGCGTTTCTCGGCTTCTTCCAGGCGGTGCAGATAGGCTTTCAGCGCCTTCTGGTCGGTCCTGGCGGTGCCGTAGATCCGTTGCAACATCGCGTTGCGGGAATCGCCACGCCAGTACGATCCGGCCACCTTCATCAGCTTGAAGGCTTTGAGCTTGCTGGTGGAGGGGACATGCGGGCCGCGACAGAGGTCGATAAAATCATCCTGCTGGTACAGGGAGAGGTCTTCGCCGGCCGGGATGTCGGCAATAATTTGTGCCTTGTACTCTTC
>JAUPVD010000028.1 GCA_030917225.1 Pseudomonadota bacterium | reverse complement strand
CCGCCTGCGCCTGTGCTTCCTGCATACGGGCCATGTACATGCCTTCGAAATTGACCGGCTGCAGCACGACCGGCGAGAAGCCGGCACGGGTCACCGCGTCGGACACGACTTCGCGGGCATAGGGGAAGAGAATGTTCGGGCAGGCCACAGCGATCAGCGGCTCCAGGTTCTCGTCCGGCACATTCTGGATGCGGAAGATGCCGGCCTGACCAACCTCGACGAGGAACACGGTCTTGTCTTCGATGCGGGCGGTGACGGTCACCGTCAGCGTGACTTCGTAAGCACCGTCGCCCAGCGCCTGAGCATTCGTCTGCAACTGGATTTCGACCTGCGGCGAGTCCGGCTCAAGGAAGATGGCCGGCGCGTTCGGCACTTCGACCGAAAGATCCTTCAGGTACAGTTTTTCGATGGAAAAAGACGGGGCTTCCTGCTGTTCGCTCATGAGAGTGCTTTCTTCGTTAATGGTTGTATGGAAATGGTTTGGATCAAATTCGTTTAAACCACGGAGAACACGGAGAGAAGCAGAAGAACAAGAAATTTGCACCCAAACCCGTCTAGATGACAAACATTTCAAGCATCCTCTACTCCGTGATCTCCGTGTCCTCCGTGGTCAAGTCTTTTTAACGTTAAAGCTCAGCCGGCTTCCCCAGCCAGCATCGGCTGCAGCTTGCCGGCATGGTCGAGGGCAATGAGGTCGTCGCAGCCGCCAACGTGGGTGTCGCCGATGTAAATCTGCGGCACGGTGCGGCGGCCGGTTTTCTGCATCATGGCCTCGCGCTGTTCGGGATCAAGGTCGATGCGCACCTTTTCAATCTCGGCGACGCCGCGCGCCTTGAGCAACTGCTCTGCCCGCAGGCAATAGGGGCAAACGGCCGTGCTGTACATCAACACTCGCGGCTGGCTCACTTGCGCTCGCCTTTCTTGGTCACGGGCAGGCCGGCCTTGGCCCAGGCGGCCATGCCGCCATCGAGACCAAAAACACGCTCGAAGCCAAGTTTCTTCAATTCTTTCACTGCCTTGCCGCTGCGAATGCCGGTCTCGCAGCAGACGATGATCGGCTTGTCCTTCATCTTGGCAAGATCGGCAGCGCGATCAGCAAACTTGGCAACCGGAATGTTCATGGCGCCGAGCAGGTGGCCCGTCGAGAACTCCGATACATCGCGAACGTCGAGAATCTGCGCATCTTCACGATTGATCATCGTGGTCGCTTCGGTGGTCGTCACCTGGCTTCCCGCTGCCCCCATGAAATGGGTGGCGAGCAGCATGGAACCGCTGGCCACGGCGAGGATAACGAGCATGATGTTTTGCTGAATGAACTCCAAGGGAACTCCAAAGAAAAAATGCCGCAGGGGAAGGACTCAGGCTAAGCGTGACTGAAACCCGGTGCAGACTTAAGCGTTCAAGGGGATACCGCAGAAAACCTCGCGCATCATGCCGATCAGCAACAGCGTACGCTGGTCGCCAACACGGTAATAAACCCGGTTGGCGTCCTTGCGCGTAAGCAACACACCTTTTTCGCGCAGAATGGCCAGATGCTGGGAGATGTTGCTCTGGGAGGTACCTACCGCATCGACAATCTCCTGTACGCAAGCCTCTTCCGGACCGATGACGCAGAGGATCTTGAGCCGCAGCGGATGCGAAATGGCCTTGAGGGCTCGCGCAGCCTGCTCAATATGTTCCTGCTTGTCGATCAGATCGATGGTGGTTTTCACAATACGGGTGGCTCGTGTGCGTCGTGTGTGGTGGGCGGATTCATTATAAAATGATTCATTAGTTTAACCCAATGGAAGCGCCGCCCCGGCGATTTCTGCCATTGACACCCAAGCTCCCAGCCCTGGTAGTCGTGTTCTGCGCCCTTGCCCTGCCGGGAGCGCCGACCTTTGCCGCCAAGAACAACCCTGCGGCACCGGCACCCGCCGAAAAAGGCGAGGTTGCCGAAAAGAAGGCCGACCTGACCGAGCTGCGCAAGAAGATCGACGCGCTGCAGAAGGACATTTCAGCCGCAGAAGGCTCCAAGGCCGAGGTGGCCGACCAGCTCAAGGATTCCGAGCGCTCGATCTCGCACCTGCAACGCGAACTGCGCGAACTCGGCGAACAGAAGGGCGACCTGCAGGGCACGCTGCGCGAACTCGGCCAGCAGTCACGTTCGCTTGAGAGCCAACTGGAGGCTCAGCAGGCGCAACTGGAACAACTGCTCTATCGCCAGTACCTGCGCGGCTCGCCCGATTCGCTGCAACTGCTGCTGAACGGCGACGACCCGAACCAGATTGCCCGTGACCTCTATTACCTGGGCGCTGTCGCCCGCGCACGTGCCGAGCTGCTGCAACAGATCGAAGCGACGCTCAAGAAGAAGCAGGCGCTCACCACCAGCACTCGCGAACGGGCAGCGGCGCTGGCATCAGTAGAAGAGAAGCAGAAGGAAAAGCACGGCAAACTGGTCACGCAGCGCGAGCAGAAGAAGGCCACGCTGTCGAAAATCTCGGCGCAGATCGCCACCCAGAAGGCGGAAGTGGGTGCCCTGCAGCGGGATGAGAAGCGCATGACGCAACTGATCGCGCGCCTGAGCAAGCTGATTGCCGCCCGCACCGCCCCCAAGCGAGCACCGGCAAAAGGCGGCGAGGGGGGCGCCCGACCCGGCAAGCCCGGCGCCCCGGAAATCGAGAACGAGCAATTGCCGCAAGCCGCCCCGACCGGCAGCTTTGCCCGCCAGAAAGGCAGCCTGCGCTTGCCGGTGAAGGGTACGGTCACCAACCGCTTCGGCGGCCAGCGGCAGGAAGGAAGCAGCTGGAAGGGTCTGTTCATCCGCAGCCCGGTGGGCAGCGAGGTCAAGGCGGTGGCGGGCGGGCGTGTGGTTTTTGCCGAGTGGATGCGCGGTTTCGGCAACCTGCTGATCGTTGACCATGGCGACTCGTTCCTGTCGATCTACGGCAACAACGATGCGCTGCTGAAAAACGTCGGCGATTCGATCCGTAGTGGCGATACCGTGGCCACCGTGGGCAACAGCGGTGGCAACCCGGAATCCGGGCTATACTTCGAAATCAGGCATCAGGGGCAGCCCGTAGACCCCCTGAAATGGGCCTCTCTCAAGTAATTCGGGCAGGAGCTAAGGTATGGCAGGCAAGTTGAAAAAGGCAGGTTTGATCGGCACCGGTTTCGTTGCCGGAATACTCATCAGCCTGCAGTTCTCGGCAATCGCCGACAAGGAAACGCGCACCAGCCTGCCGGTCGAGGAGCTGCGCACCTTTGCCGAGGTCTTCAATGCCATCAAGCAGGGCTATGTCGAGCCGGTCGAAGACAAGAAGCTGATCACGCACGCGATCAGCGGCATGCTCTCCAACCTCGACCCCCACTCCGCCTATCTCGACGCCGACGCCTTCAAGGATCTGCAGGTCGGCACGCAGGGCGAATTCGGCGGCCTCGGTATCGAAGTCGGCATGGAAGACGGCCTGGTCAAGGTCATTTCGCCGATCGAGGACACTCCCGCCTACCGCGCCGGCGTCAAGGCTGGCGACCTGATCTTCAAGCTCGACGAAACGCCGGTGAAGGGACTGACCCTGTCGGATGCCGTCAAGAAGATGCGCGGCAAGCCAAAGACACAGATCAAGCTCGGCATTCTCCGGAAGGGCGAAACCAAGCCGCTGGAACTGACCCTTACCCGTGAAGTCATCAAGGTGCAGAGCGTCAAGTCGAAGTTGATCGAGCCGGGCTACGGCTATCTGCGCGTCACCTCTTTCCAGGAGAACACGGGTTCGGCGGTGGTCAAGCACCTGAATGACCTCTACAAGGCCGGCACCCTGAACGGCCTGGTGCTCGACCTGCGCAACGATCCAGGTGGTCTGCTCAATGCCGCCGTTGGCGTATCGGCCGCCTTCCTGCCGCCGAAAACGCTGGTGACCTCGACCGACGGACGTACCGAAGATGCCAAGCACAAGTACAACGCCTCGCCGGAAGACTATCTGCGTGGTGGCGGCCGCAATGGCGAGGATTACATCAAGAACCTGCCGGCGCATGCCCTCAAGGTGCCGATGGTGGTACTGATCAACGCCGGCTCGGCCTCGGCCTCGGAGATCGTCGCCGGCGCGCTGCAGGATCACAAGCGGGCGGTCGTCATGGGCACCCAGAGCTTCGGCAAGGGTTCGGTGCAGAGCGTGCTGCCGCTGCCGGGCAACACTGCCAT
>JAUPVD010000358.1 GCA_030917225.1 Pseudomonadota bacterium | reverse complement strand
CTGCCCAGTGACGCAATTCTCTGTACCGACGGCAGTAGTGCGCTGGCCTCTACAGCACGTACCCTGGGCGTCGAGCATCATGCGATCAACGTCGCTGCGGGCTGTCGCGTAAATGGGGCCTGGCACATTCAGAATGTGAATGCGTTCGATAGCCGGCTCAAAAACTGGATCGTTCGATTCAAGGGAATTGCTACGAAATATCTGGCCAACTATCTGGGCTGGTTTCGGACAATCGACCGGTCAAACAATATCGCCTCGAAGCCCGCTCTGTTCCTGACCTTGGCCATCCAATCATGACCCAACCAGCAGCCAATGCGAACAGAGCCCGAAAATAAGCCAGATTCAGCCCGTATTTTTTAGCAAGATCTCGCCGAAGTGCCGGTAATCGCTTGCCTGCGGCGAGCGGACGTAGCTCTTCAGTAACGCACCTATGTATGCGGGCAGATTCTCTGGCGCCTGCTTGCGGATGCGACGCCAGAAGCGATGCAGATACCAGCGGAAATGCCGTTGCAGTTCTTTGTCTGGAATCAATCCGGGGTTTGCTTCGAGGAACTTGGCGTAGGTGGCAAAGAAGGCGCCGAGCATTTTCTGCCGCTGACGTAGCGAGTTGCCTGGGTGTTTGCGGTAGCTGGCAAGTACTTCCGGGACGCGGGCAATAGCGTAACGCGTGGACAGCCGAAGCCAGCAGTCTATGTCCTCCAGCGGCAGCGTCGGATCGAAGCCTCCGCTGGTGATAAAGGCGTCACGGCGCAGTGCAATCGACGGATTGGAAATCAGGTTGCGGTGGAATAGCCAGCGATAGGCCGCATGATCTGGCCCGGGGGGGGCATGCCGGGCCTTGTGCCTGCTGGTGTGCGGATTTTCGTCCGCGTCGATGGTGTCCGTGTCCGTGTGCACCAGGGCCAGATCGGGGAGATTCCATTCGGTGATCGCCGCCTGGATGTGCGCCACTTTTTCCGGGTAGAGGCGGTCGTCCGAGCCGAGCAGGTGCACCCATTCCCCGCTGCAGGCTTCGATGCAGGCATTCGAGTTCGCACTGACCCCCCGGTTCTCGTGGCGCTCAAGAACAATACGGCGAAAGCGATCACGGTGCGCATCAAGAAAACGTTTGGCCACCTCGAAGGTGTCATCAGGGGAACCATCGTCGATCAGCACCAGTTCGAGTTCGGGGTAGGTCTGTGCGCATACGGAGGCGAGACAGGTTTCGATATACCTGGCATGGCGGTAGGCGGGAATGGCAATGCTGACCAGCGGCAGGGTCACGGCTTGCTTCCCTTTCCAGCAGGGATGGCGACGATGACGGCATCCTTGTTGGGAAGCTCGAAGCGTTGTACGACCTGCAGGGCACTGTCTCGGAGCCAGGACTCCCACGGTGGATCCTTGCGCGAAATCTCGAGAACGAAAAGTTCGTAACGCTGGCTGGCGACGGCGCGTTCGATCTCGGACCGGTTGTGGCGCTCGGCGACGGCCGCCTTCGTCCAGCCCGCGTGGAAAGCGGTGCGGCCGCTGTCGATGTACACCTTCGTTACGTCGGTACCACTGTTTGCGAGCCACTTCCCGGCATTGATGTGATGCGTCTTGCCGGTGCCGGTGGATATGACGTTGGCCGCCGCCAGTACGAGGCTGAACGCGATGATGAGGAGCTTGGCGTGTCGGAAGCGTTCGCAGAAAAGCTGTAGTCCGGTGGCAACAAAAGGGGTCGCCAGCAACAGGATCAGTCCGACATAGCGCCCGGCGAGGAACTGCAGGTCGACGACGAAGATCGCGAGCACGCACAGGTGGGCTGCGATAGCCCAGGCGAACAGTGCATGACGCCTTGCGGTGTGGCGTACCTCGCCGGCAACGAGGAAACCGGCGAACGGCAGAAGGAAGATGCCGAACTTCTGGATCAGCTTGACCGGAATCAGCGCCAACGAGCCAAAAAACAGAATCGTGCGAGCCTGGCCGCGGGCGTATTCGATCAGGCCGCCGGCCAAGGCCTCCGCCTTGGTATCGAAGCGTGACATGCTGATTCGTCCGAGGTCGGATGCGATACGGTCGCTAACTCCCAGCCCGTTCAATAGGAACAACGCTACCAGCAGCGCACCACCGAGCAGCGGCAACATGCCGATCATTGCCAGGTTCTGCCAGCGCTGCTCACGCGGTGCGGCGAACAGTTGCCAGGCGAGCAGTGCCGGAAACAGGGCCACAGCCTCTGGGCGGAAAAGTGCTGCAGTCCCTACGGAGAGCTGAATTGCTACTGCACCCGGCCAACTCGGCTTCTCCTCCCAGCGCAGGGCCAGCCAGCAGGCGAGCATGACGAAGAACCAGCAGCCGAATTCGCGCAGCAATTCGTTGCGGTATTCGTTGAAACCAGGTAGCGCCAGTACCGTCAGGCATGACCACCAGGCCAGTTCCGGCGCCCGGCGCACGACGCAGGCGACCATCAGTGCACAGGCGCCGGCCATGAACAGGGCGTTCAGCAGGTGGCCGGCATTCTCGAGGCCTAGGCCGGTGAGCTTGGAGACGAGGGCAATGCCTATCGACAGGAAGGGCCAGGCAAAGCTAGCCTTCGCGGCGGCGAAGCCTCCGTCGAGGAAGGCCTGGGCCGTATTGATGTAGAGCATGCCATCGCGGTTGATCGTGCTGCCCAAGCGAGCGACGAGCGAAAGCAGCAGGCTGCCGGCGAGCGCGGTGGTGACGGGATTCAGCCAGCGGGGGAGGCGAGTCGGTATCGTCATGGCGGATCAGTCGCTCAGGGCGGGCAGCAGTTGATGGGTCAGCCGTGCCTTCCAGCTGTGGTGTGCCAGGAATGCCGCATGTCCGGCAACCGCAATTGCCTGGCGCGCCTCCGGGTGGGCCAGGTAATGACGAACCTTTTCAGCCAGTTCGCCCGAAGAGCGGTAGGTCTCGATCTCCTCACCGATCCGGAACAGTTCGCCCAGTTCGTCGCAATGGTCGGTAAGCAGGAAGCAGCCTGCCGCTAGTGCTTCGAAGACGCGCAAGTTGATGCCGGTTTCGGCACCGTAGAAATCGGTGCGGGTGATGTTGAGCACGATCTTCGACTGGCTGAGCAGGCGATGCAATTCTTCTCCCCAGACCGGGCGGTCGTCGATGCGTGCGCGCAGCGGCGCCGATATCAGCGGGAAGTTGCGCTGCCAGCGGTTGCCGCGAATGGTCACGTGATCGCGGATGCCTTCGAGCAGGAAGATGCGGCGCAGGTCGCCGCTGCCGACGAAGAGCACATCGGTCGGCTGCTCACTCCGTGGTACGTCGATCGGCT
>JAUPVD010000357.1 GCA_030917225.1 Pseudomonadota bacterium | reverse complement strand
CCGCGCTGGCGCATTTTTGTGTCGGAGATCAGGGCAGCCGCACGGACTTCGGCACTTTCCACCAGGACCGCCAGATGGTCACGCAGGCGACCGCAGCGGTCGGGGTCGTCGGTAGGCATATTGCTGACCAGCATCGACACATGATCGTAGGTGATCGAGAGGCGGTTGCGATACTGGAGGATGCGTTCCATGCCTGCCATGTGGCCGATGACCGATGCTTCCAGCGGGCTGGCTTCGCCATGTGAGGTGCGGGTCAGTGCGCCGTCAGGCGTGCGCACTTGTATTGCCCCTTCCAGGCCGTAGGATGCAAGCCCGTTGAGGGCAGTCTCGACGACGGTGGCGTATGTCGTACAGTTGTTGAATGCCTGCAGCGACTGCAGCAGAGAGCCTACCTCGCTCATGCTGCACATTGCCGTCATGGCCGTCTGGCTGGCGTAGCTGGCCATCTCTTTCAACTGCGATTTTTCTGAAGCCTTGTTGAGCAAGCCGGAGATCTTGGCCAGGAGTTCCTGTGGGGCGAAAGGCTTGAGAATGTAGTCTTCGGCGCCAGCTTCGTAGCCGCGCAGGCGGGCTTCGATCTGGTCGTGGCTGGAAATGAAGATGACCGGGATTGCGTCGAGGTCGAAATCCCCCTTCAACTGCCGGCAGGTTTCGTAACCGTCCATACCCGGCATTTCAACGTCAAGCAGGATGACGTCGGGTCGCTCGCGCGCAGCCGCTTCCGTGCATTCGGCGCCGCTGCCCACATCGATGATCCGGTAGCTGTCACCGATGGCTTCCGCAATCATCATCCGCATGAATTCGTCGTCATCGACAACGAGTATTTTCTGGCCTTCGCTCATTGTGTCCCCCTGCACGGTTTCTTCATTCATTATGCATGAAACGGAGGGCGATTTGTTGCGATATTCAGGGCTTCGAGGTCAGCGGGTCAAGCCGGTAAAACGATGCAAGAAGCTCATAAAATTCAGGGTATTGGGCTTTGAGCCGATGTGGCATTTCAAAAAATTCTTCGCTCATTACAGCGAAGAATTCGGCCGGGCTTTCGGCGGCGTAGGGGTCGAATTCCGTTTCCTCGTCCGCCAGGTCGGCGGCGTCGAGTTTTTCGGCAAAATCGTCGTAGGCGGCGAGCAGCGTACGCTCCCAATGGTCCCGCGAAAGGCCGGGTGGCAAGGGTGGTACGCCGTCGGCTTCCCCATTGATCATGTCCAGTTTGTGGGCGAATTCGTGGATGACGACGTTGTAGCCGGTGCCGGCCATTTGCACGTCGCGCCAGGAAATCAGCAGGGGGCCGCCGCCCCAGGCTTCGCCTGATGCGACTTCGTCGTATTCGTGGATGATTCCGTCGTCATCCTGAATGGTGCGTGGAATCACGAACTCGTCGGGGTAGACAATGATGCCGACCCAGCCCCGATACCACTCCAATCCGAGGTTGAGGACGGGCAGGCAGCCCTGCACGGCGATGGCGAGGCACATTCCATCGTCCAGTTCCAGGCCTCCGGTGGCGGAGAACTCCTTTTCAGCCAGGAAGCCTTGCGTGAGTTCGCGCAGCCGCTGGCGGTCGCTATCGTCAAGGCGGGCGAGAAAGGGAAGCTGTGCCAGCGTCGCTTGCCACAGTTCCTCGGAAATCGCCGGCATTGTAGCCTTTCCGAAAAATCGCGAGATGAATCCGGAAATCATCTCGGCCTCAGTTTTGGCAGTGCTGCTGTCGTCAGCCAGATGCCGGCAAAGATGAGCAGAATCCCTGCATAGTGGTACCAGACGGGAATTTCATCGAGAAAAACAGCCGACAGGACTGTGCCGAAAACCGGCATCAGGTGGATGAACAGGCTGGCCTTGCTGGCGCCGACTTCGGCCACCGCCCGATTGTAGAAGATGTAGCCGAGGAAGCTCGGGAAGATGCCGACATAGAGCAGGCTGGCAAAAGAGCCCCAGTGCAGGTTGATATGCCTGCCGCTGGCAAGCTCCCACGCGTAGGCAGGGGCGAGAACGATAACCCCGACTGTGGTGAAGGCGGCCAGCATCAGCATCGGGTGTACGCCGGCCGGCCGCCATTGTAGGCCGATGGTGTAGATCGCCCAGATGAGCACGGCACCGAGCATCCACAGGTCGCCGATGTTGAGGCTGAGCGTTCCCAAGGTCGCCGGATCGCCGCGCAGCACGATGGTGGCTACGCCAACAAAGGAGAGGACGACCCCCAGACCTTCGACACGATGCAGGTGCTTCTTCAGGAACAGCCACGACAGGGCAATGGTGGCGATGGGGATGAAGGAGTTGAGCAGGACGGCATTGGTCGCTGCCGTGTATTGAAGCGCGATGTAGGCCAGGGTGTTGTAGCCGCCAACACCGAGCACGCCGAGGATCAGAATCGGCTTCCAGCCCTGTTTGAGTTGCGGCCACTGCGAGCGCAAGTGCGGCAGGGCGAGCGGCAGAACCAGCATCAGGGCAATGGCCCAACGCCAGAAGGCGAGCGTCATCGGCGGGATGTCGGCACGAATGGCGCGTCCGAGAACCATGTTGCCCGACCAGAAAAGAGTGGTCAGGGTGAGCAGCAGATAGGGGTGCGAGAAACGGGCGGGCATGCGGCAGTCAGTGGAGAGCAAGGCCGCATTGTATAATCACGCCATGGTTTCCGTTGTCCATTCGGTCGCCGCCCAGAGCGACCTCGAACATTCCCTGCTGACACTTTGCGAAGGCCTTTCGACGGATGAGTCTGCACTCATCCGCGATGCCGTGGTCTTCGCCGGTGAAGTGTATGGCGATCACAAACTGGGTAGTGGCGAAGGTGTCTGGTCGCATGCGCTCGGTATGGCGTTGATCATCGTCGGCCTGAAGCTCGACGCAGATTCGCGTCTGGCCGCGTTGCTCTTTGCCGTTCCGACCTACGATGAGCGCGGACAGGAGCGGATCGATGCGCGGTTCGGCCATGCCGCAGCCCACCTGGTCGGCGGTATTTCGCGCCTGAATCGCCTGCGCCCCATTACCCGCGATTTCGTCGCCGATGCTGCGGAAAGCCCGCAGGAGATGAAGGCGCAGATCGAAGTGCTGCGCAAGATGCTGCTGGCCATGGTCGAAGACATCCGCGTGGTGCTGTTGCGGCTGGCTTCGCGGACACAGACCCTGCGCTACTACGCGGCCAATCCAGACGATCTGCGTGCCGAAGTGGCCCGGGAAACGCTCGAGATCTATTCGCCGCTGGCCAACCGGCTGGGGGTTTGGGAGCTGAAATGGGAGCTGGAGGATCTGTCCTTCCGCTTCCTGCACCCGGATACCTACAAAAAGATCGCCAAGCAGCTGGACGAAAAACGGGGCGAGCGCGAACAGTTCATCGCCGATGCCACGGCCCGTCTGCGCAGCGAGCTGGCTGGGGTCGGCATTCCCGATGCCGAGGTCTATGGTCGGCCGAAGCACATCTACAGCATCTGGAACAAGATGCGGAAGAAGGACGTAGAGTTCTCTGAAGTTTACGATGTCCGGGCGCTGCGGGTCATCGTGCATGACATCAAGGAGTGCTATACGGCGCTTGGCATCGTGCACAACATCTGGACGCCGATCCCGAAGGAGTTCGACGACTACATCTCGAACCCCAAGGGGAATTTCTACCGTTCGTTGCACACTGCCGTCCGCTGTCCGGATGGTCGCAGCCTGGAAGTGCAGATCCGCACCGAGGACATGCACAAGCATGCCGAGCTTGGGGTCGCTGCTCACTGGCGTTACAAGGAAGGCAGCAAGAAGGCCGGCGAGGACAACTACGACGAAAAGATCGCCTGGCTGCGCCAACTGCTGACCTGGAAAGATGAAGTCGCCGATTCTTCGGATTGGGTCGCGCACTACAAGCAGGCGGCCCTCGACGAAACGATTTATGTGATGACGCCGCAGGGGCGGGTGGTCGATCTGCCGCGCGGGGCCACGCCCATCGATTTTGCCTATCGCGTGCATACCGATCTGGGTCACCGCTGCCGTGGCGCCAAGGTCGATGGTGCGCTGGTGCCGCTCAATACGGCGCTGGAGACCGGGCAACGCGTGGAAATTGTCGCTGCGCGCGAGGGCAGCCCTTCGCGTGACTGGCTGAATCCGATGCTCGGCTACCTGTTCACCCAGCGCGCGCGTTCCAAGGTGCGGGCGTGGTTCTCCAACCTCGCGCTTGAGGAAACGCTGGCCGAGGGGCGGGCGGTGGTCACCAAGGAGTTGCAGCGTCTTGGGCACAGCAAGGTCAACATCGATGATCTTGCCGTCAAGCTCGGGCTCGCCAAGGCTGATGATCTGTTCATCGCGGCCGGCCGCAACGAACTCAGCATGCGGCAGTTCCAGGTGGCAGTGCGCGGTTCCGACACGCCGGTCGAGGAACGCGTTGTCCATGAACCGCGCCGGCGCAAATCACAGGATATCGATCGCGGCATTCTCATCGTCGGTGTGGACAAGCTGCTCACCCAGCTGGCGCGCTGCTGCAAACCGGCACCACCCGATGAAATTCACGGCTTCGTGACGCGCGGCAAGGGGGTTTCGATCCACCGCGCCGACTGCCCGAACTTTGCCAACCTGGTGGCACTGCATCCGGAGCGGATCATTGAAACCGGCTGGGGCGGTCACCCCGAAGGGGCTTTCCCGGTCGATATCGTGGTCGATGCACATGATCGCCAGGGTCTGCTACGAGACGTTTCCGACGTCTTCGCCCGCGAGAAGCTGAACGTCATTGCCGTCAATACCCAGTCGAAACAGGGCAACGCACACATGGGGTTCACTGTCGAGATCAGCAACCTGCAGCAACTGAACCGCACTCTAAGCCAGGTGCACGAGGTGCCGGGTGTCGTCGGGGTACGGCGCGCCTGAGCGCTGCGCAATGCAGCGCGAAGAAGTACTCTTGGGGTGCGCCTGACGTCCTCAGCGCGCGTTCTTGTTTGCCCTAGATGGCGCTGCCCGGCTTCAGTGTGTCGATCAGTTCGCACTGTGCGCAACGCGGCTTGCTCAGGTTGGCGCGGCGTTTTCTCTGGTAGATGCCATTCGGCTTCATGTCCCACGCCTGGCTGTTGTCGGCGAGGTAAATCTGCAAGCCTTCGTTGATCACGCGACGCTTCAGTTTCTTGTCGAGAACGGGGAAGCCGAGTTCGATGCGGCGGAAGAAATTCCTGTCCATCCAGTCCGCACTCGAGAGATAGACCTGCTCTTTGCCGGCAGCGTAAAAATAGAAAATGCGGTGATGTTCGAGGAAGCGGCCGACAATCGAACGGACCCGGATGTTCTCTGAGAGCCCCTTGACGCCGGGGCGCAGGGTGCACACGCCACGAACGATGAGGTCGATCTTGACGCCGGCCTGCGAGGCTTCGTAAAGCGCGGCGATGGTCTCCGGTTCCAGCAGCGAATTCATTTTGGCAATGATGCGGCCGCGTTTTCCCGCACGTGCAGCGTTGGCTTCTGCATCGATGGCCGCAATGATGTTCGCCTGCAGCGAAAATGGTGCTTGCCAAAGATGGTGCAGGGTCTGCGCGCGGCCGAGGCCAGTCAACTGCTTGAATACCTCGTTGACGTCGGCGCCGATATTTTCGTCGCAGGTGAGCAGCCCGAAATCCGTGTAGAGGCGTGCAGTACGCGGGTGGTAGTTGCCCGTACCGAGATGGACATAGCGCCGCAACAGCCCGCCGTGCTTGCCTTCTTCCCGGCGGACAATCATCAGCATCTTGGCGTGTGTCTTGTAGCCGACCACACCATAGACCACATGCGCGCCGACTTCTTCGAGTTTCGTTGCCCAGCCGATGTTCGCTTCTTCATCGAACCGTGCCATGAGTTCGACGATGACGGTCACTTCCTTGCCGTTTTGTGCAGCGCGGATCAGGGAACGCATCAGGACGGAATCGGTGCCGGTGCGATAGACGGTCATCTTGATCGCCACGACATCCGGGTCGGTGGCTGCAGTTTCCAGCATTTCGATCACCGGAGAAAAACTCTGGAAAGGATGGTGCAGCAGGATGTCGCCAGCCCGGATAACCGAGAAGATCGTCGGCTTGCGCGTCAGGGCAACCGGCACACCGGGGGTGAATGTGGTGAATTTCAGATCCGGACGATCGACGCTGTCCGGTACCTGCATCAGCCGGACCAGATTGACCGGGCCGGGCACGCGATAAAGGTCATCCTCACTGAGCCCGAATTGCTCGAGCAGAAACTGGGTCATGCCGGGAGAGCAGTTTTCGGCAACTTCCAGCCGAACCGCATCGCCAAAATGCCGCTGCGGCAGCTCGCCCTGAATCTTGGCTCGCAGGTTCTTGATTTCCTCCTCGTCGACAAAGAGGTCCGAGTTTCGCGTGACGCGAAACTGGTAACAACCTTTTACTTCCATGCCGGCGAAGAGGTGGCCGACAAAGCCGTGCAGGATGGAAGAAAGGAAAACGAAGCTGTATTTATTGCCGGTCAGCTGTTCGGGCAGCTGGATGACGCGCGGCAGCAGGCGCGGCGCCTGGACGATGGCGGCGCCCGAACTGCGCCCGAAGGCATCCTTGCCCTCGAGTTCGACGGCGAAGTTCAGGCTCTTGTTGAGTACGCGCGGGAAGGGGTGCGACGGGTCCAGTCCGATCGGTGTGAGCAACGGCATGACTTCGCGGGCGAAATACTCGAAGATCCATTCACGCTGGGCCTCGGTCCAGCTCACACGGCGCAGGAAGCGTATCCCTTCTTCAGCCAGACGGGGCAGCACATCGTCGTTGAACAGGTCGTATTGCTCGGCGACGATGGCGTGGGCCTCGTCGGAGAGCAGCCGGAAGACTTCCTTGGCCGTTTTTCCGTCGGTGCTGCGGGTGCTCGATCCCAGCTTGATCTGCTCCTTGATGCCGGCGGCGCGTATCTCGAAAAACTCATCGAGGTTGCTGCTGACGATGCACAGGAAACGCAGGCGTTCGAGCAGCGGCGCGTCGACGTTCTGGGCCTGTGCCAGCACGCGGCGGTTGAAGGCAAGCAGGCCAAGTTCGCGGTTGAGGTAGTTTTCCGGAGGGAAGCGCTGTTTGCGCGAACGGAGCAGAGTCGGGCGATGTGTCATCTGGAGTTCAATGGCTACAATGGCAAGATAGCAAACGGCAATTGTGTTGCAGTTATGTTACGAGATTATTTCAACGGATTGATTCCTGCCGCCGCATTCGGCTGTTCTGGCCGTTCGGCGGGCCTGGAGCACTGGCGCGCCGATGCTAGAATGATAGTCCAATATAGCGTGGAGCAATGAAGCCGGTGGGGTACGAACTGATTGCCGCAGTCGATTTGGGGTCCAACAGCTTTCGGCTACAGGTTGGCCGGGTGCTCGACAACCAGGTTTATCCACTGGATGCGATCAAGGAGCCGGTGCGACTGGCATCCGGCCTGATGGCCAACAAGTGTCTTGACGAAGCCTCCAGACAGCGCGCGCTTGATGCCCTGTCCCGCTTTGGCGAGCGTCTGCGCGGGTTTGCGCCGGAAGCGGTTCGGGCCGTAGCCACGAATACGCTGCGGGTTGCCAAGGATGCCCTGGATTTCCTGCCGCAGGCCGAACGGGCGCTCGGTTTCCCGATAGAGATCATTGCCGGTCGGGAAGAGGCGCGCCTGATCTACCTGGGGGCAGTGCATTCCTTGCCGACAGCACAGCACAAGCGATTGATTGTGGATATTGGCGGCGGGTCTACCGAGTTCATCATCGGGCGGCGCATCGAGCCGCAACTGATGGAATCCCTGTTCATGGGTTGCGTCGGTTACACCTTGCGCTATTTTCCGGATGGCAAGATAGACAAGAAGCGGCTGCGCGAAGCCCAGGTGGCTGCGGCGAAGGAAGTGCAGAGCATTGCCCATGCATATCGCCGCCATGGCTGGCGCGAGGCGGTGGGTTCGTCGGGTACGGCACGAGCCATCGCCGATCTCCTTGAATTGAACAAGCTCAATCCTGGCGGCGTCACCGGCCTGACCCGTGAGGGGCTGGACAAGCTGCAGACGCTTCTGGTCAAGGCGGGTTCCGTGCAGGGACTGGGCATGGCCGGCCTGCGTGCCGACCGCATTCCGGTGCTTCCCGGCGGTATCGCCATCATGTCGGCGCTGTTCGACGAGCTTGGCATCGAGCGGATGACCTATGCCGATGGCGCGCTGCGCCTGGGCGTCCTCTACGACCTGCTCGGACGCTTCCATCATCACGACATGCGCGATGCCACGGTCGAGCAGTTCATGCGCCGCTATCAGGTCGATATACGTCAGGCCGAGCGCGTTGCGAGTACCGCTGCGTATGTGCTGCAGCAAGTGACGGGAGGATCTTCCTCTACGGAACAGGAGGGTGACGAACATTTCCTCGCATGGGCAGCAAAGCTCCACGAAACAGGAATCTCCGTCGCTCACAACGCTTATCACAAGCACGGTGCCTACATCCTGACCTATGCGGACATGCCCGGCTTTTCGAAAACGGATCAGGCGCGACTGGCGCTTCTGGTTTTCGGGCATCGCGGCAAGCTGGAAAAAATCTCTGCCTTGCCCAAGGGCGATGCAAACTGGACGCTGCTTTTTGCGCTGCGCTTGGCGGTACTTTTCCATCGCTCGCGTGACGGCGAGCCGCTGCCGGCGTTTCGCGTAAAGACGGTCGCCGAAGGTTTTGTCCTTGAGTTACAAAGCGGGTGGCTAGATCAGCATCCCCTGACGGCGGTGGCGCTCAATGAAGAAATGGCCGTCTGGCAGCGCATCGACGTCGTTTTGCGGGTAAAACAGCGCAGTCTGGAACCGAGCGCCTGACATGGGCGAGCCGGCGTCATTCACCACCGAAATCCGTGACGGCAAGCGTGTCATTCAGCTTTCGGGGGCATGGACGCTGGCCTGGTTGCCCAGCCCCTTGGCTGAACTGGATCAGCAGTTGCAGGCACTGGCGGCCGAAGGTGTCAGCTGGGACCTGACATCGATGGTTCGCCTCGACAGTGCCGGTGCATTGCTGCTCTGGCGAGCATGGGGGAAGCAGTGGCCGCTTGCGGCCAGCATCCCGGAAGAACATCGCCATGTACTCCTGCGTGCCGAGTCGGTGCCGGCCGCGACAGCCTTGCCTTTGGTGCCCGCACCGACTGCTGTGCTTGGCTGGCTGGAGTGGTTCGGTCTGCGCGTACTGCGTGCCGGGTCGCATCTGCGGGACGGTCTCTCCCTCGTTGGTGCCATTCTCCTCGACATCTTCTGGCTGTTCACGCATCCCCGCGAAACGCCGTTTCGCGAATTCTCTGCCACCCTTTACAAATCCGGTGCGCTGGCGCTGCCGGTGACGGCGCTGGTCGGCTTCCTCATCGGCATCGTGCTTTCCTATCTATCGTCGCTTCAGCTTCGCCTGTTCGGTGCCGAGACATTCATCGTGAACATTCTGGGCATGAGCATCATCCGTGAACTGGGGCCGGTATTGGTGGCAGTCTTGGTTGCCGGCCGTTCAGGTTCGGCGATGACGGCGCAGATTGGCGTGATGCGGGTGACTGAGGAAATCGATGCGCTGGCTACCATGGGCGTTTCGCGCACCTTGCGGCTGGTGCTGCCCAAGGTGATGGCGTTGGCGCTGGCCATGCCGCTGCTGGTGGTGTGGTGTTCGGCGGCCGGGATTTTTGGCGGGCTGTTGGCTGCCAACATACAGCTCGATCTGTCCTGGGGTTTCTTCATCGAGACCTTGCCGCGCTCGGTACCGTTGCCGAATCTGTGGATCGGCCTGTCGAAAGGTTTTGTCTTCGGCCTGCTGATTGGCCTGATTGCCTGCCATTTCGGACTGCGCATCAAGCCGAATACCGAGAGTCTGTCGACCAAGACGACCAGTTCTGTGGTGACGTCGATTACCGTCGTGATTCTGGCCGATGCCGTTTTTGCGATCTTTACCCGCAATGTGGGGTTGCCCTTGTGAGTTCCTCGCCGGTCATCGACGTCCAGGGCGTATGGACCCGCTTCGGCGAGGCGCTGGTGCATCGCGATATCGATCTTGTCGTACATCGTGGCGAGATGCTCGGGCTGGTCGGGGGCTCGGGCAGCGGCAAGACGACCTTGCTGCGCGAGGTGGTGGGGCTGCTCAAGCCAACGCAGGGTGAAGTACGTCTGTTCGGGAAATCGGTCGTCGATGCTTCGCCGGATGTGCAGCGTGACTTGCGCCGTCGCTTCGGCATGCTCTTTCAGCACGGTGCGCTGTTCTCGGCACTGCCGGTGTTCGACAACATCGCCTTTCCGCTGCGAGAACTGAAGCGCCTTGACGAAAATCTGATCCGCGAGCTGGTGTGGATGAAGCTGGCCATGGTCGAGCTGGAGCCGGCGCACGGTCGGCTGATGCCGGCCGAGCTTTCCGGCGGCATGATCAAGCGTGTGGCGCTGGCACGCGCGCTGGCGCTGGAACCGGAGCTTCTCGTACTGGATGAACCGACGTCAGGGCTGGACCCTGACCGTAGCGAAAATTTCGTAAAATTGATTCGTACCTTGCAGCGGGAGCTGAATTTCACTGTCATCATGGTCACTCACGATCTCGACACGCTGGCCGGTCTGGCCAATCGTGTTGCTGCGATGGCCGATCAGCGCATCGTGGCGCTTGGAACACTTCAGGAGGTAATGGCGGTGGATCACCCGTTTGTGCATCGTTTCTTTGGCGGAGGGCGTGGGCTACGCGCCCAGGCAGCACAGGAGCGCGCGGACTGATCATGGAAAACCGGGCACATGCACTTGCCGCCGGCGCCTTTGCGCTGCTTCTCCTTCTCGCCGCGCTGGCCGCCGTCTGGTGGTTTGGCGGCAAGCGTGAGGTGACGCGCGATTATCTGGTGGTGACCCCGCATAACGTCACCGGTCTCAACCTGCAAGGGCAGGTGCGCTATCGCGGAATCCGGGTTGGCCGGGTCGAGGCCATCAATCTGGACCCTGCAGACGGACGCAACATCCTCATCCGTGTCAGCGTTGCCGAAAGTGTTCCGGTCACCAAAGGAACTACCGCCAAGCTCGGTTATCAGGGCATGACCGGTATCGCGCACGTGCTGCTGGAGGATGCGGGCAAGGATTTGACCGTGCCGGATCGCAGCGCCGGCTTGCCACGCATACCGATGCAATCCTCGCTGCTTCAGGATCTCTCCGACACTGGCAGTGCAACCCTGCGTCAGGCGCAGATCCTGCTGACCAGCATGAACGAATTGCTCGGCCCGGAGAACAAGGCGCGCATCGGCAAGACGCTGGCGAACCTTGAAACCGGCAGTGCCAACCTCTCGGCAACGCTGGCCGAGGTGAAGGTGCTGCTGGCTGATCCGCGCATCAAGCAACTCGGTTCGGCGATTGCCAATATCGATGGTGCAACCGGTGAAGCCAAGGGGCTGCTGCGCGAAATCGCCGTTCTCGTTCCGCGCATGACCGCGCTGACAGTGAAGCTCGACCAGATGGTCGGCGAAGTGAACGGTGAAGGGTTGGCAGCGTCGGGCGCAAGACTGCAGGAGCTCGGCCGTGAGCTGACGCTGACGTCGCGCCAGTTGAACCACACATTGCAGATGCTGGAAGATGCTCCCCAGAGCCTGCTGTTCGGTCCGCCTCCCGTCCCTCCGGGGCCGGGAGAATCGGGTTTTGTTCCTCCTGCCGCTGCCAGACCATGAAAACACTCCTTGCCGTGCTCACCAGCGTTTTGCTCCTCTCGGCCTGTGCCAGTCCCGGGCGCGGGCCGGCGGACGTAGCCATCTATGATCTCGGGCCGCCGGCTGCCGCCCTGCCGGGAGCACCGGAAGCACATGCCGGGGTGGCGCTGGATCTGCGGCTACCGTTCTGGCTGGACAGCCTGGCGTTGACCTTCCGCATGGCCTATGTCGATGT
>JAUPVD010000356.1 GCA_030917225.1 Pseudomonadota bacterium | reverse complement strand
GAGGCGGCCATCGGCCTGCTCAAGGCCGGCGCTGAAGATTTCATTGTGCGAGATGCCGAGGATGACTGGATCAGCCGGCTTCCGGACGAAGCGGCAGCCATCGTCAGTCGCTCCCAGAGTGAACGTTTGCGTAACCGCCTCGATGCGGATCTGCGTGAAAGCCAGCGGCGGCTGACACAGATCGTCGACGGCTCGTCGGTCGCCATGTTCGTGATCGACCACCGCCACCATGTCACGCACTGGAACCGGGCCTGCGAAATACTCACGAGGATCGCCACCAGCGATATTGTCGGTACAAACCAGCAGTGGCGCCCCTTCTATTCAGAAGAACGCCCGTGCATGGCCGATCTGGTGCTGGATGGTGCCATCGAGGCCCGTGTCGCCCAGTATTACGGCAACAAGGGTTATCGCAGCTCGGCGGTACTGGCCGGCACTTATGAGGCTGAGGATTTTTTCCCCAACTTTGGCGACGGTGGCCGCTGGCTGTATTTCACCGCAGCACCGTTGAAAGACGACCACGGTCGCGTCATCGGTGCTATCGAAACCCTGCAGGACATTACCGAACAGAAGCGCGCCAAGGAAGCATTGCGGGAAAACGAAACGCTCCTGCGCCAGATCATCGAGTGCAGTTCTGTCGCCACCTTCGTGATCAATGACAAACACGAAGTCACTCACTGGAACCGTGCCTGCGAAATTCTGCTCGGCCGCAGAGCCGACACGGCGATAGGCACCCGCACGCTGGCACGCGAGGTTTACCACCATGACCGGCCTGTCCTCGCCGACCTTGTTCTGCAGGGATCC
Source organism: Pseudomonadota bacterium (assembly GCA_030917225.1). Classification (GTDB taxonomy): domain Bacteria; phylum Pseudomonadota; class Gammaproteobacteria; order Burkholderiales; family Rhodocyclaceae; genus Proximibacter. The sequence continues at coordinate 7,927 of JAUPVD010000356.1, read as the reverse complement.
AGCGATGCTGTCATAGCCCTGTACTACGAAGGGCGCTACCGCAAATCAGCGATTGCGGACGGGATTTTCGAAGTGGAAGACCTGTTCCCCGACCTGCCGGGCGGAGAGCGTTGGCTGCATTTTGCGGCAGCGCCTCTGCGCAACGATGACGGTCAGACCATCGGCGCCATCGAAACGCTGATCGACATCACCGAACGCAAACAAGCGGAAGAGCGAATGCTCGAAAGCGAGCAGCGCCTTGCACAGATCATCGACGGCTCTGCCGTACCCACCTTCGTGATCGATCGCGAGCATCGCATAACCCATTGGAATCAAGCCTGCGCCGCACTGACCGGGCTGCCGGCAAGCGAACTGATCGGCACGAACCAGCAGTGGCGCGCCTTCTATCCGGACGAACGTCCGTGCATGGCCGACCTCGTGCTGGATGGTGCCATGGAGGAGCGGGTCGCCCAATACTACGGCAGCAAGAAGTATCACCGCTCGCAGGTCGTCAAGGGCGGTTTTGAAGCCGAAGATTTTTTCGCCAATTTCGGCAGCAATGGCCGCTGGCTGTACTTCACGGCGGCGCCGTTACGCAATGCACAGGGCGAGGTCATCGGCGCCATCGAAACCCTGCAGGACATCACCGAGCAGAAATGCGCCGAAGAAAACCTGCGCCAGAGCGAAGAACGTTATCGGGTGCAGTCGATCACCGACGGCATGACCGAGCTCTACAATGCCCGACATTTTGCCCAGCGGCTGCGCGAGGAAATGGAGCGTGCGGAACGCTATCAGCACCCGCTGGCTTTGATGGTGCTGGATGTGGACAACTTCAAGATATTCAACGACACCTGGGGCCATGTGCAAGGCGACCAGGTGTTGATTCGTCTGGCCAGATGCATCAACCAATGCCTGCGGCGTACCGACCAGGCGTTCCGCTACGGTGGAGAAGAGTTCGTCGCGCTGCTGCCGGAAACCGACATGGAGATGGCCGAGGCGGCAGCCGAACGGATTCGCGCAGCTTTTGCCAGTGCCGAAATCTGCCCGGCGCCCAACCAGCAGGCCCAGTGCACCGCCAGTATCGGCGTGACCACTTTTGTTCCGGGAGAAAGCCCGAGGGATTTCGTTGCCCGTGCCGACAGTGGTACCTATGAGGCCAAGCGGCAGGGCAAGAACCGGGTTATCCGCATCACCCCGAAAAACGGGGATTTCGCTATCTGATCAGGCCCTGCGCCAGGTTGTACCCTGCGCCGAGTCTTCCAGCACGACACCCGCTGCGGTGAGTTCAGCACGAATCCGGTCGGCTTCGGCAAAATCCCGACCCTTCTTCGCCGCCGCACGCGCGGCAATCATCGCCTCGATCGCCTCCGGCGCCAGTTCATCGGCACCGCCAGAACCGGCCTGCAGGAAACCAGCCGGATCGCGATCGAGCAGGCCGAGCACACCAGCCAGCGCCTTCAACTGATTGGCCAGCGCCAGGTCGCGAGCACGGTTGACTTCACCGGCTAGGTCGAAGAGTACGGCCATCGCTTCCGGCGTGTTGAAATCATCGTCCAGCGCCAGACGGAAACGTTGGCCATGCGCCTCATCCCAGTCGGGCAGCGCTGCCGGATCGGAAGGCGGCACGGCTTTCAGCGCCGTATAGAGGCGCGTCAATGCCTGCCGGGCATCGTCCAGATGAACGTCGGAGTAATTGAGCGGGCTGCGATAGTGCGCACGCAGGATGAAGAAACGCACGACTTCGGCGTCGTATTTCTTCAACACCTCGCGAATGGTGAAGAAATTGCCCAGCGATTTCGACATCTTTTCATCGTCAACCCGCACGAAACCGTTGTGCATCCAGTAGTTCACGAAGGTGCAGCAATGTGCGCCTTCCGACTGTGCGATCTCGTTTTCGTGGTGCGGGAACTGCAGATCCTGTCCGCCACCGTGAATGTCGAAGTGTTTGCCCAGCAACTCGGAACTCATCGCCGAACACTCGATATGCCAACCCGGGCGACCGTTGCCCCAGGGTGACGTCCAGAAGGGCTCACCCTCCTTGGCGTGTTTCCAGAGCACGAAGTCCAGTGGATCCTGCTTGGCCGAATCCACTCCCACCTCGACACGCTCGCCGGCGCGCAGGTCGTCCAGCGACTTGCCGGAAAGCTTGCCGTAACCGGGGAACTTGCGCACCGAGTAGTTCACGTCGCCGTCAGTTGCCTTGTAAGCCAGGCCGTTTTCCTCAAGTTGCCCGATCAGGCTCAGCATCTGCGGCACGTATTCGGTAGCACGGGGCTCGAAGGAAGGTTTCTCCACCCCGAGCGCCGTAGCGTCCTCGTTCATGAAACCGATGAAACGGTCAGTCAGCGCACCGATGGTTTCGTTGTTTTCCACGGCCCGTTTGATGATCTTGTCGTCGATATCGGTGATATTGCGAACATAGGTCACTTTCAGCCCGCTGGCCTTCAGCCAGCGCTGGACCATGTCGAAAACCACCAGCACCCGGGCGTGCCCGAGGTGGCAATAGTCATAGACGGTCATGCCGCAGACATACATGCGGACGTTACCGGGATTGATGGGTACAAAATCCTGTTTTTCCCGGGTCAGGGAGTTATAGATTTTCAGCATCTGGCAGACTCGTTCTGACGCTCCACGGCAGGCGCCGGGAGCCATTGGATAGGGACTTGGGGCAGGGTCAGAAATTGGCTATGAAGTTTGGGTTTCGCAGCGCTTCTTGTTAGAATTGATCGATTGTAAGCTTGATTTGCGTAACTCAACTTGGCGAAGTATACCACATCGATGTCCTCCAGCCTCCCGACGCAGCCCCGAAACGCCCGCCTGCCGGCGCTTCTCGTAGCCCTCGCACTGTGCTTTGCAGCGCCCTTGGCTCACGCCGACAGCCTGACCGACATCCAGAAACTGATGAAGGCTGGCAACTACCCGCAGGCACTGGAAAAAACCGACGCCTACATCGCCGGCAAGCCCAAGGACGCACAGGGCCGTTTCATGAAGGGCCTGATCCTCACTGAAATGAACCGCCCGGCAGACGCCATCGCCGTGTTCACCAAGCTGACCGAGGACTACCCGGAACTGCCAGAGCCCTACAACAACCTGGCCGTGCTCTACGCGCAGCAGAAGCAGTACGACAAGGCACGCACGGCGCTGGAAATGGCCATAAGGACTCACCCGGCCTACGCCATTGCCTACGAGAACCTGGGTGATGTCTACGCCAAGCTGGCCAGCCAGGCCTACGACAAGGCATTGCAGCTCGACTCGGGCAATGCTGCAGCACAGGGCAAGCTGTCCTTGATCCGCGACCTGATCAGCACTGGCACGCGTCCGGGCAGCAAGCCCGCTGCGGTTGCGGCCAAGCCAGCCGAGCCGGTAAAAGTTGCTGCCGCAGAGCCCGCCAAGCCGGCTGCTGCAACCGTCACCCCGGTAGTAGCAGCAGCGGTTGCCGCCAAGCCGATCGACAAACCAGCGGAAAAGCCGGCTGAACCGGCCAAGGTGGCTGAGAAGCCCGTGGACAAGCCCGCCGCCCCGGCCAAGCCGACGACGGATAGCGCGTCTGTTGACGCCGAAGTTGTCAATGTCCTGCAGGGCTGGGCCGCCGCCTGGTCGCGCAAGGACGTCAAGGCCTACCTCGCCCACTATGCACCTGATTTCCAGACGCCGAACAGCATGCCGCGCAAGGCATGGGAAACCGAACGCCAGCAGCGCATCGAAAAGCCCGGCAAGATCCAGGTCAGCGTTGACGACATCAAGATTTCGGTCGCCGGCGACAAGGCCACCGTCAAGTTCCGCCAGGTCTACAAATCGGCTTCGCTCAACTCGAACGCCGGCAAGACCCTGGTGCTGATCCGCGTCGGTGGCAAGTGGCTGATCCAGCAGGAGCGCGTCGGCTGATGCGGCGACTGGCCTTCGGTGGTCTGCTGCTGACCATCGTTGCCGTAAGTCCCGCCCTCCCCGTTCCCGGCAGGTCGGGAACGGCAACACCTCCCCCCACTTATTCGGACGCCGGCATCGAGGCGCAACTCGCCCGCATTTACGCCGAGATCGAAAAGAACCGAATCGAGCAGGCACTCAGCCTGACCGAAGCACTGCTTCGACAGCACCCCAACTTCCGCCTTGGCCATTTGATCAAGGGAGATCTGCTGCTGGCACGGTCGCGGCCAATCTCCACCATGGGCAATGCCGCCAATGCCCCGGCCGACCGCCTGGCCGATCTGCGCGAGGAAGCTGTTGCCCGGTTGCAAGCCAACCGCCAGCGGCCATCAGCCAACGCCGTACCGCGCTACCTGCTGCAGATGCCGCCCGATCAGAAATATGCGGTGGTCGTCGACACGCAGAAGGCACGCTTGTATGTGTATCAGAACGAACAGAATGGCCCACGCTTCGTGGCGGATTACTACATCAGCCACGGCAAGCTCGGCGCTGACAAGGCCCGCGAAGGCGACAAGAAGACCCCGGTTGGCGTCTATCACGTCACCACCAGCCTGCCGCGCCAGAAGCTGACCGACTTCTACGGCAGCGGCGCTTTCCCGATCAATTACCCGAACGAATGGGACAAGCGGCAGGGGCGCAACGGCCACGGCATCTGGCTGCACGGTACGCCTTCCGATACCTTCTCGCGCCCGCCGAAAGCCTCCGACGGCTGCGTCGTGCTGGCCAACCAGGATCTCGATGCGCTGGCCAAGAACCTGCAGCCAGGCCTGACGCCGGTGATCATCAGCAACGAGATCGAATGGCTGTCGCTCGACGACTGGCGCAGCGAGCGCGCTGCGCTCAACAAGAAGATCGACGACTGGCGCACCGACTGGGAAAGCCGCGACACCGGCCGCTATCTGCGCCACTATTCGAAGAAGTTCCAGTCCGGCAAGCAGGGCTATGAGGAGTTTGCCCAGCAGAAGCGCCAGGTCAACGCTGGCAAGGAATGGATCAAGGTCAAGACCGACAACCTCTCCATGTTCCGCAATCCGGGCAAGGAAGATCTGGTTGTCGTCACCTTCGAGCAGGATTACCGCAGCAACAATCTTTCCAACCAGATGAAAAAGCGCCAGTACTGGATCCGCGAGGACGGCACCTGGAAAATCGTGTACGAAGGAGCCGCATGATGTTGAAGAAAGTCTCTCTCCTGGCCGCCGGCCTCATCCTTTCTGTTGCCGCCTGGGCCGGCCCGAAGGTCGAAATGCAGACCTCGCTCGGCAGGATCGTCATCGAACTCGATGACGCCAAGGCACCGGTCTCGGCCAAGAATTTTGTCGGTTACGTCCAGGACGGCTTCTACAACGGCACCGTCTTCCACCGCGTCATCCCCGGCTTCATGATTCAGGGCGGGGGCTTTACCGCCGACATGGCGCAGAAGACGGCCAAGGCACCGATCCAGAATGAGGCCAAGAACGGCCTGAAGAATGCCCGCGGCACCATCGCCATGGCCCGCACCGGCGACCCGCACTCGGCCACCGCCCAGTTCTTCATCAACCACGCCGACAACGTGCCGCTCGACTACCCGTCGCGCGATGGCTGGGGCTATGCCGTGTTCGGCAAGGTCACCGAAGGCATGGACGTCGTCGACAAGATCGCCCAGGTCCGTACCGGCAACCGCGGCGGCCACCAGAACGTGCCGCAGGAACCGGTCGTCATCCAGTCCGTCAAAGTCATCTCTGAAAAGTAAGGAAACCCCATGTCCCAGGTCAAGCTCACCACCAATTTCGGTGCCATCACCCTCAAGCTCGACGCCGAGAAGGCGCCGAAGACCGTCGAGAACTTCCTCGCCTACGTCGCCGATGGCCATTACAACAACACCGTCTTCCACCGCGTGATCAAGGGTTTCATGATCCAGGGTGGTGGTTTCGAGCCTGGCATGAAGCAGAAGGCATGCCGCGCACCGATCGAAAACGAAGCATCCAATGGCCTCAAGAACAAGCTTGGCACTGTCGCCATGGCCCGCACCGGCGACCCGCATTCAGCCACCGCCCAGTTCTTCATCAACGTTGTCGACAACGACTTCCTCGACTTCAAGTCGCCGTCCGGAAACGGCTGGGGCTACTGCGTTTTTGGCGAAGTAGTTGAAGGCCTCGATGTCCTCGACAAGATCAAAGCCGTGAAGACCGGCAACAGCGGTTTCCATCAGGACGTTCCGGTGGAAGACGTGATCATCGAGAAGGCCGAAGCCGTTTGATTCCTTGCCAGCCCTTCGATACGCCTGCCAGGCAGGCTACTCAGGGCGAACGGAGCCACTGTTCCGTTCGTGGTGAGTAGCTCGCAGCGCGAGCGTATCGAACCATGAACGGCGCCCGGCCAGAGTACGGAGCATGATCCTCTTCATTTCCGACCTGCACCTGTCGGCGCAGACCCCGGAACTCAACGCGCTTTTCCTTGATTTCCTCGGCGGCCGCGCACGCACCGCCGAGGCCCTCTACATCCTCGGCGACCTGTTCGAATACTGGGTCGGCGACGATGACCTCGAAGACCCGACCAACGCCAGTATTGCCCGCGCCCTGCGCGAACTGAGCGACAGCGGTGTCGAGCTGAACGTGATGCGCGGCAACCGCGATTTCCTGTTTGGCGATGACTTCGCCTCCGCCACCGGCGCTCGCCTGCTCCCCGACCCCTACGTGCTTTCGCTGCCGGCTTGGCAGTTTGTGCTTTCACACGGTGACGCTTTGTGTACCGACGACGTCGAATACCAGGCCTTCCGCAGCCAGTCGCGCACCCCGGAATGGCAGGCAGCATTCCTTGCCAAATCGCTGGCCGAGCGCCGTGCCATCGCCCGCGCCTTGCGCGAACAAAGCGAATCGGGAAAACAGGCAAAGGCGCAAGGCAAGAGCGCTTACCTGATGGACCTCAACCCGGGGGCGACCGAGGATTTTCTGCGCGACCACGGCTACGCCACCTTCATTCACGGCCACACGCACCGGCCGGCCACGCACGACCACATCGTCGACGGCATCAGCGTCGAGCGCTGGGTACTGGCCGACTGGCACGACAAGGCTGGTGAATGCCTTGTCTGGAACGGGGAAACCCTTTCGCGTGAGAAGTTGACCTGAGCCACAGTCTTCGGCAGAATCCTCCCTACCCCAAAGGGGAGTAGCTGGATCGACCGGTCGTCAATACGAGAGTGCTGAAAAGCGATCTCCGGCCTGTCGGGCAAGCAGCAGTCCGGAACACACTCAGGACCGCTGCCTCTGCAAGCGAGACCTTTGCCGCCCGGCAAAGGTCTTTTTCGTTTACCGCCGGCACCGGCAAGGGGGCTTTTACAGCAACCCTTCAAAACAGGAGCCGACCATGAACCCCCTCAATATTTCCTCCAGAATCCGCCTCGCCGTACTGCGCACCGCCGTGCGTGCGGCCGGTTACCTCATCAGCAAGGCGATCGCACCTGCACTTGCCTCTGCGCTCAAAGCCGCCCCCACCAATGCGCGGACGGGCAGTGCAGCAAGCGGGCAGGAAGCCGGGAACGTCATCGACGGCGAGTACCGCCGTATCGACCCTCGCCATAACAACAACTGGTAAGGAGCCCGACAATGGAAGGCATTGCCAATAGCTGGATGTGGGCAGGCTTCGCGCTGTTCGTCGTCATCGCCATCACCGTCGACCTGCTGGTTCTTGAACGCAAGGGTTCGCATAGCGTCGGTGTCCGCGAAGCCCTGGGCTGGTCGCTGCTATGGGTGGCGCTGGCGCTCATCTTCAACGCCGGGCTGTGGGTCTGGCTGGACCAGAGCGTCGGCCGCGAAATTGCCAACCTCAAGGCCACCGAGTTTCTCACCGGCTACCTGATCGAGAAATCGCTGTCGGTCGACAACATCTTCGTCTTCCTGATGATCCTGACCGCCTTCGCCGTGCCGGCCGAACTGCAGAAGCGAGCGCTGATCATCGGTGTCATCGGTGCCGTTGTCCTGCGCGCCATCATGATCCTCATCGGCGCCTGGCTGATCGCGCAGTTCCACTGGATCCTCTACGTCTTCGG
>JAUPVD010000355.1 GCA_030917225.1 Pseudomonadota bacterium | reverse complement strand
CTTCGGAGCCCGGCTTGCTGATGACCGACAAATCCTTTTCGGCCTTGGCGCCGATGTGCAGCAGCAGGGTGGCGTCTCCGCCATCGTCCAGGATCATGTTGGAGTAGCCGCCATCAGCCCACTCGAAGATGCGGTGGGTGTAATCCCAGTAATCGACCAGGGTTTCGCCCTTGACGGCGAAGACCGGGATGTTCTGCGCGGCGATAGCAGCGGCAGCGTGGTCCTGGGTCGAGAAGATGTTGCACGAGGCCCAGCGGACTTCGGCGCCGAGCGCGGTCAGCGTCTCGATCAGCACGGCGGTCTGGATGGTCATGTGCAGCGAACCGGTGATGCGCGCGCCCTTGAGCGGCTGGCTCTTGGCGAACTCTTCGCGGATGGCCATGAGACCGGGCATTTCGGTCTCGGCAATGCGGATTTCCTTGCGGCCCCATTCGGCGAGGCTCAGGTCGGCAATAACGTAATCAGTGAATGCAGCCACAGTAAGGCTCCTTGATAACTGTGACCGGGATGAGGGAGTGCGGGTGTCGCGAAGCTGCTTGTGCGCGGCTCACCGTTGCCCCCTGCGCCCGGCAGGGTTTGTCAGTGAGCGCAGTTTTGAACCGAGCCTGGGGGTGGCGTGTGGACCAGCCTCTGCAGCGCTCCTCGGATAAGCGTTGGATTATACGCGATCTTTTAAGTTCCTTCAGGCGTCGAGTTGCCACTTTTTCTGGCATTTGAGGCAGCACGCGCTGAGGTGATTCAGATCGCCGGATTCGTTCTCGCTGCCGGCCAGGATGCGGAAACGGCCATAGGTTCCACATTGCGGACAGACGGCGGCTTCAGCCATGATTTCAGCGCGCTGCAAGGTCTGAAAATAGCGCCGGTAGGCCGCCCATGCGCCCTTCACGCAAAAAACGGCGCCGACCAGCAGCGGGATGCGCTGACCGAGGGCAGGGGCGTCGTTATGTACCTCGAACAGCGCGAGGGCAAGGACCATCGCCAGGAAGCAGCTGATCAGCCAGGCATGTGCCTCGATCAGCGTGTGCTCGTACCAGCGGCGAAATCCCCGTTTGCGTAGCGCAGCGAGCGCGTCCATGAGCTTTTCTCCTCGACGGACTTTCATCATAGACGGCGTCATGGAAAAGCAAGGAAGATCTTGCGCACTAAGCTTTGGGTGCGGCCCCGAGTTGGGTCTCGAATTCTGCTGCCGGAACGGGTCGAGAGAAATGGTAGCCCTGCATGGCGCGACAGCCCTTGCTCAGCAGGAATTGTCGCTGCTCTTCCGTTTCCACTCCTTCAGCGATGATTTCGAGCTGCAGGCTGCCGGCGAGCTTGATGATGGCTTCGACGATGGCGGTGTCGTCGGCGTCGCCGGGGATGTCACGCACGAAGCTGCGGTCGATCTTGAGGCGATGGATGGGCAGCAGCTTGAGGTAGGCCAACGAGGAGTGGCCGGTTCCGAAATCGTCGATCTCGATCTGCACGCCGAGATTGCGCAGTTCTCCAAGCATGGAGGTGGCGGCGTCGACGTCCTCCATGACGACGCTTTCGGTGATCTCCAGCGCCAGAAATTTCGGCGGCAAGCCGCTGGTGGCGAGCGCCCGGGTGACACTCTCCTGCAGTTTGCCCTTGCGGAACTGGCGAGGCGAAATGTTCACCGCCATCTGCAGCCGGGGATGCCCGGCGTTGTGCCAGGCCTGAGCCTGCATGCAGGCAGTATTCAGGACCCAGTCGCCGATGCGGTCGATCAGCCCGCGTTCTTCGGCGATATGGATGAACTTGCCCGGCAACAGCAACCCAAGCTCCGGATGCTGCCAGCGGATCAGCGCTTCGGCGCCGATGATGGTGCCTGTTTCTCCGTCTACCTGCGTTTGATAGTCCAGCCGGAACTGAGCGTGAGTCAGGGCGTCGCGCAGCGAGCGCTCCATCGCGGCAGCCTCCTGGGCGCGCAGGTTCATGTCGGCGGTGAAGAACTGGTAATTGTTCCGGCCGCTGCTTTTGGCGTGGTACATCGCCACGTCGGCGTTGCTGGTCAGTGTCTCTTCATTTGCGCCATCGTCTGGCCAGATGGCGATGCCGAGGGAAGCGGAGGTATTGATCACGTGCGTGTCGAGCGTAATCGGCTCGGCGATGGCTGCGATGATCGTCTCGGCAACGCGTGCGCTGTCCTGCACGTCGCGGATGTTGGTGAGCAGAACGACGAACTCGTCGCCGCCGATGCGGGCCAGGGTATCCGACTCGCGCACGCAGTGACGTAGCCGCTGCGCTACCTCGATGAGCATTGCATCACCGGCGGAGTGGCCGATGGTGTCGTTCACGTGCTTGAAGAAGTCGAGGTCGAGGAACATCAGCGCCAGTTGTGTCCGCGAGCGTGCGGCGACGGCAATGGCTTGCTGCAGGCGGTCCTTGAGCAGGCTGCGGTTGGCCAGCCCGGTCAGCGTGTCGTGATGGGCAAGGTGCTCGATGCGGGCCTCGGCCGTCTTGCGCTCGCTGATGTCTTCGACGAAGCAGAGGACGAACGAGCGTTCTTCGTCGATCTCGACAGGCTGGAAGCGCCAGTTGTAGATTGAATTGCGCATGCCGAATGTTGGTGCGTAGGCAGCCTCGATCGTTACCGCCTCGCCCGCGATGGCACGGAGCAGCGGTTCGCGCAGACTCTGGTCGCGCGCATCGTCGAGCATCGAGAAGCCGATGATGGCGTCGCGCGTCGAACCGACGTGGGCGGCGCTCTGCTCATTGCAGTCGATGATGCGTCCGTGGTGGTCGATCAGCGCGATGCCGATCGGCGCCTGTTCGAAGAGTGCGCGCAGCGTGGTCTCGCTCTCGCGCAGGGAGCGCGTCATGCGCCTGGCCATGGATTCGGCGCGTGCATGCGTGGTGGCCAGCGACCAGACGATGGTGAATAACAGCAGGCTGACCAGCAATCCGCCGGAAAGCAGCCGCCACGAGGCGGCCTGGTTGGCCACTTCATCCTCGAAAGCCGGTAGCGCGGCGTAATTGATGATCCAGGTGTGGCCGCCGACACTCAGGGTCCGCGTCCGCTGCAGTGTGGTTTTGCCAAAATCGAAATCTGCATGAGTGGCGTGGAAGGCTTCGTTTTTTTCGTCGAATCCGTCATGAACGCGCAACGCGATATCGCCAGGCGGCTTTCCCTCGGAGTCGTTCATCAGGGCATCGATGCGGAAGGCTGCGCCGACGTAGCCGAGCAGGGCGGCTCGACGATCCTCGACCGTGGTCGGTTGGGTGCCGTTGCGGTAGACCGCCTGATACATGAGAAAGGCCGGCAGGGGCTTGGCCGGATCGTCAATGACCAGTGCCAGCTTCGGGGTGATGCGGCTCAGGCCGCTGTCACGCGCGGCCGCGAGTGTTTCGCGACGAACCGGATGGGTCCAGCTGTCGGAGCCGATGGCCATCAGGGTCGTCGGTGTGCGGGGTTCGACGGCGGTAAGCGCGATGTAGAAATCCCGCTCGCCTGACGGGCGAATGGCGAACTCCGGTTCGTCTCGCCGGACTTCGGATTCTATCCGCTGGCGCTCCGTGTGATTAAAGGGGCGCAGATAGATGACGCCGGTGATACCGGGGTAATTGTGAACGATGTCCAGCGTGTTCAGCAGCCTCGCCCAATCGCTTTGCCGTGGGTGGCCGGTGACGCCGATATAAGCCTGGGCACTGCGCAGGATCTGGGTATAAGCAGTCAGGCGCGCTTCGATGGCGGTATGCACTTCGTTGGTTCTGGCCTCGAAGCGGCCATCGGCCAGGCGCTGGCTACTCTCGAGGTTGGCTCGCCAGCCGAGCAGGCTTATGCCTATCCCGAGGGCGAGCGCCAGCCAGGCCATCCAGCGCGCTGGACGGAAGGAGCCGGGGATGTCTCTGAAGGGCTGCTTTGCCGGCGCAGACTGACCGGTGGAGGGCAAGGGTTTGCTCATCGTGCCGATGAACTCTCTGCGGGGGCTAGCGAATCTGGGCGGCCGCTGCGCCAGCCCATAGTTCATCGAGGTCGGGGATATTCCATTTGGCCGGGTCTTCGCGCCCGGCGATTTTTTCCTGTGCGCCAGGCCGCGAGAGGTCGACGACTTCAGGTTTGATGCGGACGTTCGACTTGGTCGAGAAAAACACTTTCACCTTGGGGGCAAGCAGCGATTTTTCCGATTGTTCGATAACCACGCCGAGACGACCGGAGTCGAGCCGGATGAGTGAGCCGACCGGGTAGATGCCCAGGCTCTTCACGAAGGCCTGGAATACGGCTTCGTCGAAATGCCCCTTGGCCCATTCGGCCATTTTGCGCAGCGATTCGGCTGGGTCCCAGCCGGCCTTGTAGGGGCGGTTGGAAGTGATCGCGTCATAGACGTCGCAGACGGCCCCCATCTTCGAAAACAGCGTGATCTGATCCGCTTTCAACCCCTTTGGATAGCCGCTGCCATCGACTTTTTCATGGTGGTGCAGGCAGACGTCGAGTGCGATCTCCGGTATGCCGTTGCCCGCGAGCAGTGCCTTATGGCCATAGGCCGGGTGTTTCTTGATTTCGGCAAATTCCTCGTCGGTCAGCTTGCCCGGTTTGTTGAGGATGGCATTTGGCACCATGGCTTTGCCGAGATCGTGCAACAGTCCGGCGAGGCCTGCCTGGCGAGTCTGCTCTTCATCGAGGCCGAGTTGGCGGGACAGCGCGATCATCAGCGCGCAGACGGCGACCGAGTGCATGTAGGTGTAGTCGTCGGCAGTTTTCAGGCGGGCGAGGCTGATCAATGCTCCGGGGTTGCGCATGACGGAATTTGAAATCTCCTCGACCAGTGGGGCGCAATCCTTGGCGTCGATGGCGTTACCCATGCGTGCTTCCTGGAACATCGAAACCACGGCCTGCTTGGATTTCGCGCAAATCTTGGCGGCCCGGGCGGCCTCTTCCTGCATCGAGACGCGCTGCTGTATGGCGGGTTGCTCTGTTTTCGCCGCTTCCTGCAACTCGCGCTCGACTTCAAGTTCGCTCGCCTCGCGCGACACCCCCTCCGTCGTGTCCAGCCCCTTGGCAACATCGATCCATACCTCGCGAATGCTGCTGGCGCGTACTGCGTCGAGGTCCTTCTGATCCTTGAGGACAAACTTTGTCCGCCAGAACGGGTGTTCCATCCACGAGCCGCAGAACTCATGCAGGTGCATGCCGAGAGCGAGATGGTCGACGCTGATTTTCTTGAGCATCTTTTGATTATGCAACGGCTGATGTTTGCAGAAAAGAAAAAAGGGGGCCGAAGCCCCCTTTGTGTCGACAACGTCAAGAAACTACAGACCGGCGTCGGCTTTCAGTGCGGCTGCCTTGTCCGTGTTTTCCCAGGTGAACTCCGGCTCGTCGCGGCCGAAATGGCCGTAGGCGGCGGTCTTCGAGTAGATCGGGCGGAGCAGATCAAGGGCGACGATGATGCCCTTCGGGCGCAGGTCGAAATGCTTGCCGATCAGCGCGACGATCTTGTCGTCCGGGATCTTGCCCGTGCCGAAGGTGTTGACCATCAGCGAAACGGGCTTGGCGACGCCAATGGCGTAGGCCACCTGCACTTCGCACTTGTCGGCGAGGCCGGCGGCAACGACGTTCTTGGCGACATAGCGGCAGGCGTAGGCAGCCGAACGGTCAACCTTCGAGGGATCCTTGCCGGAGAAGGCGCCGCCGCCGTGGTGTGCAGCACCGCCGTAGGTGTCGACGATGATCTTGCGACCGGTCAGGCCGCAGTCGCCGTGCGGGCCGCCGACGACGAAGCGGCCGGTCGGGTTGACCAGGAAGCGGGTGTCGGCGGTGATCATGTCCTTCGGCAACACCGGCTTGATGATCTCTTCGATCACCGCTTCGGTCAGTTGGGCGTGCGAGACGTCCGGGCTGTGCTGGGTCGAGACGACGACGGTGTCGATCGAAACCGGCTTGCCATCGACGTACTTCACGGTCAGTTGCGACTTGGCATCCGGACGCAGCCAGTTGATGCGTCCATCGCGGCGGACTTCTGCCTGGCGCTGCATGAGTCGATGTGCGTAGTGAATCGGGAAGGGCATCAGCGTTTCGGTTTCGCGGCAGGCGTAGCCGAACATCAAACCCTGATCGCCAGCGCCCTGGTCGAGATCGAGACCTTCGCCTTCGTTCACACCCTGCGCGATGTCCGGCGACTGGGTGTTGATGGCGGTGAGGATGGCGCAGGACTTGTAATCGAAGCCGATGTCGCTGTCGGTGTAACCGATGCGACGTACGGTTTCCTGGGCGATCTCGCGGTAGTTGACGTGCGCCTTGGTGGTGATTTCACCGGAGATGACGACCAGCCCGGTGGAAACCAGCGTTTCGCAGGCCACGCGGCCCTTCGGGTCGACGGCCAGGATGGCGTCGAGGACGGCGTCCGAAATCTGGTCGGCGACCTTGTCGGGGTGGCCTTCACCAACGGATTCGGAAGTAAAGAGGTATTCGCTTGCCATTTGATCTGCTCCTGAAACGACCCTTGTTTGTCGGCGTTACCGACCCCGGGTCACGGGCAGGCGACGCTTTAGCAGT
>JAUPVD010000354.1 GCA_030917225.1 Pseudomonadota bacterium | reverse complement strand
GTTCCGTTCGAAAAATACAGCGCGGCCAGATGCTAAAATGCACCGCCTTGAGATGTAAAGACGCGAATTTTACCCGAAACCGCCCCGGCTTGCGCCGCCGCCGGCTTCCTCAACCCGCAGATTCCACCCCGGCGCCAACCGCCACCAACCGCCCCGCGCCCAACCATGCGCCAACTGATCCTCGACCTCATTCCCGACCTGCCGCCAACGCTAGAAAATTTTTCGGCGGGCAGCAATGCCGACGCGCTGACCGCGCTGGCTGCGTGGCTGTCGGCGGAAAACCGGGAGCCCTGCCTGTTCCTGTGGGGCGAAAGCGGCGCCGGCAAGACACACTTGCTGCAGGCCTGTGGCGCGGCATACGCCGACGCGGCCAGTGATCTGGCGCTGGCCACGATAGACACCGATGCCGCTTTCATCGCCGTCGACAACGTCGAGGCGCTCGATGGCGACGGCCAGATCGCCCTGTTCAACCACTTCAACCGCCTGCGTGCTGCCGGCGGCCGCCTGATTGCCGCCGCCGCTGTGCCGCCGCTGCAGCTGAAGCTGCGCGAGGACTTGCGCACGCGCCTTGGTTCCGGCCTGATCTTTCGCCTGCGCCCGCTCTCCGACATGGAAAAGGTTGCCGCGCTGGAAGCCCAGGCGACGCAGCGCGGCATGCATCTTTCGCCGGAAGCCCTGAACTACGTGCTGGCCCGCGCGCCGCGCGACATGCGCTCGCTGTCGGCCTTTCTCGCAGCCCTCGACCGCTACTCGCTGGAACACAAGCGCCCGCTGACCTTGCCGCTCCTGCGCGAGCTTTTGCAAGCCCGGCAACTCGCGCCACAGGAAAACTGACTATGTCCCCTGCACTGAATCTTGCCTTGTTCGACCTCGACAACACGCTGCTGGCCGGCGACTCGGATTTCGAGTGGGCGCAATATCTGATCAGTCGAGGCGTGCTCGACCGCGAGCTGCACGAAGCGAAGAACCAGACCTTCTACGAGCAGTACAAGGCCGGCACGCTCGACATCCACGAATTCCTCGATTTCCAGCTGAAGCCGCTGTCACGCCACAGCCGCGCCGAACTGGACGGCTGGCACCACGACTTCATGGCCACGCGCATCCGTCCGATCATGACTGCCGCAGCCAGGGCACTGGTCCGGCAGCACCTGGCTGCCGGCGACCTGTGCGCCGTGGTCACCGCCACCAACAGTTTCGTCACCGGCCCGATCGTCCGCGAATTCGGCATCCCGCACCTGATCGCCACCATCCCGGCGCAGCAGGATGGCCGCTTTACCGGCAGGCCGCGCGGCACGCCGTCGTTCCGCGAGGGCAAGATCGAACGCGTCGAAGGCTGGCTCGAATCGCTCGGCCTGTGCTGGCAGAGTTTTGGCCATTCATACTTCTACAGCGACTCGCACAACGACCTGCCGCTACTGTTGAAGGTCAGCCACCCGGTGGCCGTAGATCCGGACGACACCCTGCGCGCGCACGCCGAGCAAGCCGGCTGGCCGGTACGTTCGCTGCGCGGCGAAACACCGGCTGCGACCTGATGCCGTGTAATAATTGCGTTTTTGCTGTGCCGCACAAGAAAAGACCCCCAGCACAATGATTCGAAAGTTCATCACCCGCGTACTCGGGCGCAAGAAGCCGCTCTCCTCCGAACCGGCCATCATTCCGCATACCGCCCACCAGATTCGCCGCGAGCATCTCTCCAGTGCCGCTCGGCGAACCTGCGAAACCCTGCAGGAAAAAGGTTTCAAGGCCTATGTCGTCGGCGGTGCGGTACGCGACCTGCTGATCGGCCAGGAGCCCAAGGATTTCGACATCGCCACCAACGCGACGCCGGAGCAGGTACGCCATGCCTTCCGCCGCGCCCGCATCATCGGCCGCCGTTTCCAGATCGTGCATGTGATGATCGGCTCGGAAACGCTGGAGGTCACCACCTTCCGTGGTGCGCTGGCCCACGACGCGAAAAAGGATGCCCACGGACGCGTGCTGCACGACAACGAGTTCGGCTCGCAGGCCGAAGATGCCGCCCGTCGCGACTTCACGGTCAATGCGCTGTATTTCGACCCGGCCAGCGAAACCATCGTCGATTACCACCACGGCGTCGCCGACATCAAGCAGAAGACCCTGCGCATGATCGGCGAGCCACGTGCCCGCTACCGCGAAGACCCGGTGCGCATGTTGCGCGCCGTCCGCCTCGCCGCCAAGCTCGGGCTGATGATCGACCCGGCGGCGGCCAAGCCGATCCGTGAAATGGCCGTTCTGCTCGAAAACGTGCCGCCCGCCCGCCTCTTCGACGAGATGCTCAAGCTGCTCACTTCCGGCCACGCCGTGAAGTGCCTGACGCAACTGCGCGACGCCGGGCTGCACCATGGCCTGCTGCCGCTGCTCGACGTCATCCTCGAACAGCCGATGGGCGAACGCTTCGTCATGCTGGCGCTGGCCAACACCGATGCGCGGGTACGCGCCGGCAAGCCGATTTCACCGGGCTTCCTGTTTGCCACCCTGCTCTGGCACGAAGTGCTGGCGCAGTGGGAACGCATCAGGACCGGCGGCGAACGCTCGATCCCGGCGCTTTTTGCCGCCATGGACGAAGTGCTCGATTCGCAGGCGGAGAAGCTGGCCATCACCCGCCGTATCGCCGGCGACATCAAGGATATCTGGGCGCTGCAACCGCGCTTCGAAGCGCGCGCCGGCAAGCGCCCCTATGCCTTGCTCGAACAGCAGCGCTTCCGCGCCGGCTACGACTTTCTGCTGCTGCGCGTCGAATCGGGTGAAGTGCCGCAGGAACTGGGCGAATGGTGGACCGATTTCATCGACGCCGACGGCGAAGGCCGCGCCGCGATGCTGCTGCCGGAAACCGCCGACAAGAAAAAGCGCCGTCGCCGTCGCAAACCGGCCGGCGACAAGCCCCAACCGACTGAATAATGCCGCGCGCCTTCGTGGCGCTGGGCGCCAATCTCGTTGAACCGCAAACCCAGGTGCGCGCGGCCCTGGCTGAGCTCGCCCGCCTGCCGCAATCGACGCTTGTCGCCGCCTCCTCGCTCTATCGCACGGCCCCCGTCGGGCTGGCCGGGCAACCCGACTTCATTAACGCCGTCGCCGCACTCGACACTTCCCTGAGCCCGGACGACCTGCTCGAAGCACTGTTCGCCATCGAGCGCAGCTTCGGCCGGGTGCGCAAGGAGAAGAACGGGCCGCGCACCCTCGACCTCGACCTGCTGCTCTACGACAACGAGATCATCGACACCCCGCACCTGCACCTGCCACACCCGCGCCTGCACTTGCGCGCCTTCGTCGTCGTACCGCTGGCCGAGATCGCGCCGGATTGCCGTCTTCCGGGTCGCGGCACGGTCGCGGCCTGGCTGCCGGCTGTGGCCAACCAGCAGATCGAGCGGCTGCCGTGAGCTTTCTCACGAATATCCCGGTGCTGTGGAAGACGGCTCTGCTGCTGACGGCCTCCAACGTCTTCATGACCTTCGCCTGGTACGCCCACCTCAAGCACCTCAACGACCGCCCATGGTGGATTGCCGCGCTGGCCTCCTGGGGCATCGCCCTCTTCGAATACCTGCTGCAGGTGCCGGCCAACCGCATCGGCCACCACGAACTGTCGCTGGCGCAACTCAAGATCCTGCAGGAAGTCATCACCCTGACGGTGTTCGTACCCTTCGTCGTGTTTTACATGCAGCAGCCGCTGAAGCTTGACTATCTATGGGCAGGCCTGTGTATCCTAGGCGCCGTCTATTTCATCTTCCGCAGCTAGAGAAAACTGATGGCCCAGCGTAACGTGCTTGAAGCGGCACGCCACATCGTCGTCGAAGGCCCCATCGGCGTCGGCAAGACCTCTCTCGCCCGGCGCCTGGCTTCGCACCTTGAAGCGCAGACGGTACTCGAGCAGCCGGAACTGAACCCTTTCCTCGCGCGCTTCTATCAGGACCAGCAACGCTACGCGTTGCCGACCCAGCTTTTCTTTCTGTTCCAGCGCATGGATCAATTGCGCGACCTGGCTCAGCCGGACTTCTTCGGCCGCCGCGTCGTCGCCGATTACCTGCTCGAGAAGGATCCGATCTTCGCCCAGCTGACGCTGTCGGACGATGAATACGATCTCTATCGCGAAATCTACGAACGCATCTCGCCGCAGGCACCGACGCCCGACCTGGTCATCTATCTCCAGGCCAAGCCGGAAACGCTGATCGCACGAGTGCGCAAGCGCAGTATCGACATGGAGCGCAAGATCAGCGATGCTTACCTGACCCTGCTCGCCGAACGCTACAGCCGCTTCTTCTACAACTACGATGCTGCGCCGGTGATGGTGGTCAATTCCGAAAATCTCAACTTCGTCGACCGCGACGATGATTTCCGCCTGCTGATCGAACGCATCGAAGCGATGCGTGGACAGCGCGGCTATTTCAATCGGGGAGAGTAATACCCATGTCCGCCCAAAGTACCACCCGGCGCATGACCCATGTCGACCTTGCCAAAAAGAAGGCCGCCGGCGAAAAAATCGCCGTGCTGACCTGCTACGACGCAAGCTTTGCCGCCCTGTGCGACGCCGCCGGTGTCGATGCCCTGCTCATCGGCGACTCGCTCGGCATGGTGCTGCAGGGACACGACTCAACGCTGCCGGTGACGGTGGCCGACATCGCCTACCATACCGCCGCTGTCGCCCGTGGCTCGCAGCGGCCGCTGATCATTGCCGACATGCCTTTCGGCAGCTTCCAGGAATCGCCGCAGCAGGCCTTCCGCAATGCCGCCGCGCTGATGGCCGCCGGCGCCCAGATGGTCAAGATCGAAGGCGGCGTGGAGATGGCAGAAACCACCCACTTTCTCACCAGCCGCGGCATCCCGGTCTGCGCCCACGTCGGCCTGACGCCGCAGTCGGTGCACCAGCTTGGCGGCTATCGCGTGCAGGGCAAGGATGATTCCGGCGCAACGAAGCTCAAGGCCGACGCCCAAGCACAACAGGATGCCGGCGCCACACTGATGGTGATCGAAGCCATTCCCGCCGCACTGGCCACCGAAGTGACCGCACAGCTCACTCTCCCGACCATCGGTATCGGCGCCTCGAAGGAATGCTCCGGCCAGGTACTGGTGCTGCACGACATGCTCGACATCGCCCCCGGCCGCAAGGCGCGCTTCGTGAAGAACTTCATGGCCGGACAGCCTTCGGTCGCCGCCGCCATCGTCGCCTACGTGGCGGCAGTCAAGGACGGCAGCTTCCCGGCACCGGAGCATTGTTACTGATAGACTGGGCGAAAGCATAACGCCCCGCAGAGGGCCAGCCCGACAGGAGAAAGCAGTCAATGGACATCTATTCCGGCGTTGCCGAATTGCGCGCCGCGCTCAGGAATTGCGGCCGCATCGTCTTCGTGCCGACCATGGGTAACCTGCATGCCGGCCACATCAGCCTGATGACGCAGGCTCGCGCACATGGCGACACCGTCGTTGCCAGCATCTTCGTGAACCGCCTGCAGTTCGGCCCGAACGAGGATTTCGACAAGTATCCGCGTACCTTCCAGGCTGACTGCGACAAGCTCGCCGCAGCCGGTGTCGACGTGCTGTTCGCGCCGACCGAAACCGACCTGTACCCGGAACCGCAGGAATACACGGTCGAGCCGCCGGCCATCCAGCACATGCTCGATGGCGAGTTCCGCCCCGGCCATTTCCGTGGCGTCGCCACCGTCGTGCTCAAACTGTTCAACATCGTGCAGCCGCAGGTCGCGCTGTTCGGCAAGAAGGACTACCAGCAGTTGATGGTCATCCGCAACATGACACGCCAGCTGGCGCTGCCGATCAACATCGTCGGTGGTGAGACGGTACGCGCCGAAGACGGGCTCGCGCTCTCTTCACGCAATGGCTACCTGTCGGTCGCCGAGCGGGCGGAAGCCCCCCGCCTGCACCGCCTGCTGTCGAGAATTCGCGACGCCCTGCGTGCCGGGGATACCCGTTATGCGGAACTCGAACGAATGGCCGTGGCCGAACTCGACCAGGCCGGCTGGAAGACTGATTATGTTGCAGTGCGACAACAGTCCGACCTAAATCCGCCGTCGGGCGCCAGGCAAGCACTGGCAGTGCTTGCGGCCAGCCGCCTGGGGAACACGCGACTCATTGATAACATTGAAGTTTGAGCGTTGCAACATTGCCGCAATTGAGGCGTTGACAGCGCCCCATTAGCCGCTACAATGCCGTTCCCCCAACTCTATTGCACGGGTGAAGCCATGCAGAGAACGATGCTGAAGTCCAAGCTGCACCGCGTGACGACGACTCACGCCGATCTTCATTACGAAGGCTCCTGCGCCATCGACGAAGATCTGCTGGAAGCCGCCAATATCCGCGAATACGAGCAGATCGACATCTGGAACGTAAACAACGGCGAACGCTTCACCACCTATGCCATCCGTGCAGAGCGTGGCAGCGGCGTCATCTCGGTGAACGGCTCGGCGGCCCGCCGCGCCGCGCCCGGCGACATCCTGATCATCGCCACCTTTGCCAGCTACACCGAGGCGGAACTGAGCAAGTACGAACCGTCGCTGATCTACGTCGACTCGCAGAACCGCATCGTGCGCAAGGGCCACAAGATTCCGGTGCAAGCCGCCGCCTGAGCGATACGCACCGCGAAGCGAAGGGGCGCTATGGCTCAAGTGCCCTCGGGACGCGCCTGATTGCCCCGGCACCATGAAAAAAGCCGCGACCAAGTCGCGGCTTTTTGCTTTCTGATATCCGATTATTCGCTCTCGGCTTTCTTGCGCGGGGCCCGCCGTGGCCGAGCTGGCGCCTTGGCCTTGGTCGCGGCTTTTTTCTTCTCCACCGGTGCGTCGGTGACAACCGCTCCCGCAGCCGGAACCTCGACAACGATGGGCGCCGGGGACTCGGCCTTTTCAGCTTTTTCGGCCTCGTTCTTGCGCCCGCCACGGCCACGCCGGCGGGCGACGGGCTTGGTTTCCGCAGATTGCGCGGCGCTTTCGACCGGATCAACCACGGATGTCAGGGCCTCGGCAACAACCGGGCTAGCCTGTGCAGGGCGACCGGAAGCCCGTGTCACATAAGCCCCCGATTTTTCATCGCGGCCAAAACCGAGCAGGCCGCGTGCCGCAGCATCTTCGAGCAGCGTGCCAAAGGCCTTGTAGCCGTAATAGGACTCGTTGAAGCCCGGGTTTCGGCGCTTCATCGCCTCCTTCAGCACCGAGGCCCAGATGCGCTCGGCATCGCCGCGCACAGCGATGAGGTCCTCGAAGGTGGCGGCAACGAGTTCGATAGCCTTCGCCTTGCGCGCTTCCATTTCCT
>JAUPVD010000027.1 GCA_030917225.1 Pseudomonadota bacterium | reverse complement strand
GTCATCAGTTTCTTTCGTAAAAACAGGTGCGCGCGTCTTTCCGGCAGGAAAGTCACGGACGCAATAAATGCAGCGCCAACCTACGAAATTGCTTGAAAACTCTGGGAAATAATTTCTGCGAGATTTCGGCACGAAAGCTTTGTGCCGTTGCGGTGCCCTGTGTTGCGGCGCCAAAGAGGCAGGAAGGCTTTGTCGTTCTTATGTTTCAGGTTCGCGATGCGCGTTTGTGCAGGCATTTGCTGCGATGCACAAGGGGCGCATTCTACGGGCTGGACAAAATGCTGTCCAGCCCTATTTCACATTATTCCCACTCGATCGTCGCCGGCGGCTTGCCGGAGATGTCATAAACCACGCGGTTGATGCCACGCACCTCGTTGATGATGCGATTCGAGACCTTGCCAAGCAGGCTGTGCGGCAATTCAGCCCAATGTGCGGTCATGAAATCTGCCGTCTGCACGGCACGCAGCGCAACGACGTACTCGTAGGTGCGGCCGTCGCCCATGACGCCGACCGACTTCACTGGCAGGAAGACCGCAAAGGCCTGGCTGGTCTTGTCGTACCAGTCGGCGGCACGCAGTTCATCGATGAAGATGGCGTCGGCACGGCGCAGCAGGTCGGCAAATTCCTTCTTCACCTCGCCCAGAATGCGGACGCCGAGACCCGGTCCCGGGAAAGGGTGGCGATAGACCATTTCGTGCGGCAGGCCGAGGGCGATGCCGAGTTCGCGCACTTCGTCCTTGAACAGTTCGCGCAGCGGTTCGAGCAGTTTGAGCTTCAGGGTGTCCGGCAAGCCACCGACATTGTGGTGGCTCTTGATGGCGTGTGCCTTGCCGGTTTTGGCCCCGGCAGATTCGATCACGTCCGGATAGATCGTGCCTTGGGCCAGCCATTTGGCGTTCGGCAGTTTCTGAGCCTCGGCCTGGAAGACTTCGACGAATTCGCGGCCGATGATCTTGCGCTTGGCTTCCGGGTCGGAAACGCCCTTCAGGTGCCCCATGAACGGCTCGGTGGCATCGACATGGACAACCTTGACGCCAAGGTTACGGGCAAAAGTCTGCATTACCTGCTCGCCTTCATTCAGGCGCAGCAGGCCGTTGTCGACAAAGACGCAGGTCAGCTGGTCACCAATGGCCCGGTGCAGCAGCGCCGCGACAACGGAAGAATCGACACCACCAGACAGGCCGAGGATCACCTCTTCCTTGCCGACCTGGGCACGCACCTTCTCGATGGCCTCATTCACGTAATCCGGCATGTTCCAGTCGTGGCCACAGCCACAGATCTCGTGCACGAAACGGGCAAACATTTCCTTGCCCTTGAGGGTATGCGTGACTTCCGGATGGAACTGGACGGCGTAGAACTTGCGCGCTTCGTCGGCCATGGCGGCGATCGGGCAGGATTCGCTGCTGGCAATCACCTTGAAGCCGGCTGGCAGTTCGGTGACCTTGTCCCCATGGCTCATCCAGACGTCGAGCAGGCCGTGACCCTCATCGTTGGAACGATCCTGGATACCCTTGAACAGCTCCGAATGCCCTCGGGCGCGAATCTCGGCGTAGCCGAACTCGCGCTTACCCGAGCTTTCAACCTTGCCCCCAAGCTGCTGCGCCATGGTCTGCATGCCGTAGCAGATACCCAGCACGGGCACGCCCAACTCGAAGACCACCTGCGGCGCCCGCCATTCAGAAGCCTCGTACACCGAATTCGGGCCACCGGAAAGGATGATGCCTTTCGGATTGAATTCGCGGATGAACTGCTCCGAAACGTCGAACGGATGCAGTTCGCAATAGACCTGGTGCTCGCGCACGCGACGGGCGATGAGTTGGGATACCTGGGAGCCGAAGTCGAGGATGAGGATTTTCTGGTGAGCCATTTGCAACGCCTTGAATGAACAAGGGCGGCTAAGTAGCCGCCCTGGTGGAAACGAGGTGGATCAGTCCACGTGATAGTTCGGTGCTTCCTTGGTGATCTGCACGTCGTGGACATGCGATTCGCGCACACCGGCCGAGGTAATCTCGACAAATTCTGCCCGCTCGTGCATCTGGTCGATACTGGAACAGCCGAGATAACCCATCGAAGAACGCAGGCCCCCCATCAACTGGTGAATGACGGCCAGCGCGGTTCCCTTGTACGGCACACGACCTTCGATACCTTCGGGAACGAGTTTGTCGACGTTGGCGGTATTGTCCTGGAAGTAGCGGTCCGCAGCACCGGCAGCCATGGCGCCGATCGAACCCATGCCCCGGTAGGACTTGTACGAACGCCCCTGGAACAGCTCAACCTCGCCCGGCGCTTCTTCGGTGCCTGCCAACAGGCCACCGAGCATGACTGCGTTAGCGCCCGCCGCGATGGCCTTGGCGATGTCGCCCGAATAGCGGATGCCGCCGTCGGCGATCAGCGGCACACCAGAGCCCTTGAGTGCTTCGGCAACATTGTTTACTGCACTGATCTGTGGCACGCCCACACCGGCAACGATACGCGTGGTGCAGATCGAGCCGGGACCAATGCCGACCTTGACACCATCGGCGCCCATGTCCATCAGGGCCTTGGCAGCACTGGCGGTAGCAATATTGCCGCCGATGACTTCAACGTTCGGAAAATTGCGCTTGACCCACTGGACTCGCTCGAGAACGCCCTGTGAATGGCCGTGTGCCGTATCGACGACGATCACGTCGACGCCAGCTTCAGCCAATAGCTCGGCACGTTCCTCCGTCCCGGCACCTACACCGATGGCGGCACCGACCAGCAGACGACCGGAATTGTCCTTGGCGGCATCGGGGTGCTCGGTGGACTTGAGGATGTCCTTGACGGTGATCAGGCCACGCAGTTCGAAGGCATCATTGACCACCAGCACGCGCTCCAGGCGATTCTTGTGCATCAGCGCCTTGGCTTCGTCGGGACTGGTGCCCTCCTTCACCGTGATCAGGCGTTCGCGTGGCGTCATGATGTTGCCGACTGGCTGGTCCAGATTGGTTTCAAAGCGCAGGTCGCGGTTGGTCACAATGCCAACCACAAGCTTGCCTTCGAGGACCGGCAATCCGGAAATGCGGTGTGTGCGGG
Source organism: Pseudomonadota bacterium (assembly GCA_030917225.1). Lineage (GTDB taxonomy): Bacteria > Pseudomonadota > Gammaproteobacteria > Burkholderiales > Rhodocyclaceae > Proximibacter. The sequence continues at coordinate 744 of JAUPVD010000027.1, read as the reverse complement.
TCAGCGCAAGCACGTCGCGGACGATCATGGTTGGCGTGATGGTGATCGGGTCCTTGAGAACGCCGGACTCAAAACGCTTGACCTTCGAAACCTCCGCTGCCTGAACTTTCGGCTTGAGGTTCTTATGCACAATACCGATGCCGCCTTCCTGTGCCAGCGCAATGGCCAGACGGGCTTCGGTCACAGTGTCCATGGCAGCGGACACCAGTGGCATATTGAGGGTCAGTTTGCGTGTCAGGCGCGTTTTCAGGCTGACGTCGCGGGGGAGAATTGCCGAGTGGGCGGGCACGAGAAGGACGTCATCGAACGTCAACGCCTTTTGAATTACACGCATGGCCTTTGTTCCGGGGTCACAAAAACGTATTATACAGCAAGCCCTGTTACGACTGGATAACCATGAAACGATACGCATTGCTGCTTGCCACCCTGGTCGCTTCCCTTGCCGCCCAAGCGCAGGTCTATCAATACAAGGATGCATCCGGGCGGATGGTCTACACTGACCAACCGCCGCCAGGTACGGCAAAGAGCAAAGTACTTTCCAGCGAAGCTGCGTCCACAAGTGGAGCATCGGGAAACAGTTCGGCCGCAGCGCCAAAGAGCGCAGCGGATCGGGAACTCGAGTTCAAGAAGCGCCAGAAGGAGCAACAGGAAACAGCCAGCAAGAGCGAAAAGGAAGCGGCAGACAAGGCTGCTCGCAAGGAGGACTGTGCCCGTGCACAAAAGAACCTGCAGATGCTCGAATCG
>JAUPVD010000353.1 GCA_030917225.1 Pseudomonadota bacterium | reverse complement strand
CGCTCCGCCGTGCATCGTGAACGCGACATGGAGCAGAACCAGCTTCGCATCAATGCCCGTATCGACACGCTTTCGCAACCGATTATTGTCGGCTTCTATCTCGTTGCACTGAAGGGGGTTGCCGATTCCCTGATGATGCAGGGGCGACTCGTCGAGGCAGAAATGACCTATCGGGACATTCTCTCCCGGGGAGTTCGCGAGTTCGGCACGAGTTCCCCGCTACTCCAGTTGCATCTAGAAGGCCTGGCAAATGTGTTGCTTGAACAGGGCCGCGCAGCAGACGCAAGAGAACTGGCAAGCGCAACACTGGAAATTCTGCAAAAGCAGGGAACGCCAGAAGAATCGAGAATGCTGATAGCGACCCGTCTCCGCTTGGCAGCAGCCCATGTTGCGGCAAACAACTGGCAGCAGGCAATGCCTCTCTACGATGCGGTGAAAAGGGTTCTTGATGCAGATTCCGAACTGTCGCGCCGAATGGGAAGCGGGCGCGGCAACAAAGACTGGGCACTGAGTCTGTTGCGAACGGGGCGTACCGCCGAAGCATTGGCGATGATGGAACGACTCCTTGAAAACGACCTGAAGCGTTTTTCCGAAGACGATGCCCCGCTTGCGGAAACGCGCGGCTTTCTCGCGATGGCAATGGCGGCCACCAATCAAACCAACACGGCACTGGAACAATTCCGCAGAGCGGTACCGATACTACTTTCCTCTCAACGCGATGCGGCAGACGAAGGGCTCACGGCAGCGTCACGCAGGCTCGTCATTATCCTCGAGGCGTACCTGGAATTGCTGGACAAGGCAAATCGCGACCGACAACTCCCACCGGGATTTGATGTCCTCAACGAATCGTTTCGCGTCGCCGATGTTGCTCGCGCTTCGAGTGTACAAAGGGCGCTGAACGCAAGCGCCGCACGTGCAGCCATTCCGGAACCGGCATTGGCACGCATCGCCCGAGATGAGCAGGATCTGTCCAACCGCATCTCGGTGCTTACGGAAACTGTCTCACGCCTTGCCTCCTCGCCCGCAGAGATGCGACTTGAGCGAATCATCGCTGAGATGCGAAAAGATATCCCGCTGCTGAAGGACGAGCGCCGGCAACTGCGCAAGAAGATTGCCGATGAATTTCCGGCCTACGACAACCTCGTCAACCCGACACCTCCCGGCACCGGGGAGATTCAGCGGATTCTTGCCAGCGACGAGGCGATGCTCGCCATTTATGTCGGAGAACGCAGGACGTACGTCTGGGCAATTCCGAACAGTGGGACTGCGCTGTTCTTCAGCACAGAATTGTCGGCATCCGATGTACGCAAGCGCGTCGGCAAGCTCCGCCAGCAACTTGACCCGGGTTCGGTCAGCGCGACGGAACTCGATTTCGACCTGGCATCGGTCCGTGAGATTTACACACGAATCGTTGAGCCGGCACGTACGCGCTTGGGTTCTGCAACCCATCTACTTGTCGTTCCTCATGATGCGCTTGCACAAATCCCATTTGCCCTTCTACCGACCGGGGCAGCTAGCCTTGGAAAAAGCGTCGTACCACTGGATGCTTACGCCAAAATTCCATGGCTGATCCGGGATTTTGCCATTACCCAGTTGCCGGCAGCCAGTACGCTGGCAGCGCTTCGCCGAGAATCCCGCAGCAAAGCGGCAGCAGGCAGAACCCCTTTCATCGGCTTCGGCGCCCCGTTGTTTTCTGAGCATGCTCCAGCGGATACCGGAAGCACAATCATGCGCAACGCCCCCGTCACACTTGCAGTCCGTGCCGGCATCCATACACGAAGCGCCAGTTCCGCCAGCCTTGCCGATCTCACACCGTTACCCGACACCGCGCAGGAAATCCGCGAAATGGCTGCAGCGCTTGGCGCCACTGGCCCGGATTCTGTAAATCTCGGCCCATCCGCCTCGGAGACCAAGGTCAAGCAAGCAAGACTTGCGGACTACCGGGTCATCGCTTTTGCCACACATGGTCTGACTCCCGGCGATCTGAACGGGCTGGCACAGCCAGCGCTGGCCATGTCAAATCCGCTGGCCACTCAGGAACCGAACGCCGATGGCCTGCTGACAATGGAAGAAATACTCGCACTGAAACTGAATGCCGACTGGGTCGTACTCTCGGCATGCAACACGGCAACCAGTGACGGCCAGTCAGGCGAAGCGCTTTCCGGGCTGGGCCGCGCCTTTTTCTTCACTGGAACACGCGCAGTGCTGGCAACAAACTGGCCAGTAGAGACCGTATCGGCACGGCTTCTGACCACCGCACTTTTCGACCGCCAGACATCGCAAGCCGGTGAGCCCAGGGCGCAGTCGCTACGTGCAGCGATGCTGTCGCTCATACAAAAATCGGCACAGGACGAGCGCACTGGAAAACCCTTGTACAGCTACGCGCACCCACTATTCTGGGCGCCCTTCTCGCTTGTCGGTGACGGAGGGCTGTAACAATTCGATTGGCGTATACATCTCTTGAGCTTGGCGCCGCATTTCCGTATCGCATAACGGCAACGCTGCTGTAATAAAGGAGATCGGAAGAAAGGACAACCCTCGGCCAGCCAATGAAAAACGCCCATCATCACTGACGGGCGTTTTTCAATGGGGCTCGGATTTTCGATCAGGCCGCTTCCGTCTCCGGCAGCGCAATCTTGTTGTCGGTGCTGAACTGGTAGTCGCGGAAGATGTGTTCGGCGCTGAGGATCTGGTAGCTGCCGTCCGGGCGCTGCACGGTGGTGTCCTTGAGCCGGTAGGTCAGGTGGCCGCAGGTCCAGCAGTCGAAGTTGCGCATGTGGGTGCACAGGCAGGTTTTGTCCATCACCGACACCTTGCGGGCGCCGGGGTGCGCTTCCACCTCGCGGTTGTAGGCGGCGACGTAGGCGCACTTGCCGGTGGAGTCGAGCAGGTAACCGTAGGCTTCGCAGTTGGGGCGGATGCCGCTGCCGATGGCCGGGCTGTTCTTGAGCATGCGCATCGGGTAGCCGGTCGGCGAAATCTGGTTGACCTCGATGTCGTCTTCGCCTGCCTTGAAGTATTCCTGCTGCACTTTCTCGGGCAGGCCGCACTCTTCGGCCACCGTGAAGCGCGTGGCCACCTGCACGGCGGCAGCGCCGTTTTCGAGGAAGCCGGCCGCGTCGCTGCCGGTGAAGATGCCACCGGCGGGAATCACCGGGATGTCGAGCTTTTCTTCGCGCAGATAGTTGATGACTTCGGCGGTGATGGTGGCCAGGTCGTATGCCGCCCAGTCCATGCCGAAGCCGAGGTGGCCGCCGGCCAGCGGGCCTTCGACAACGACGAAATCCGGCATGCGGTTGAGGCGAGCATTCTTTTTCAGGAAGAGCTGCAGCGCGCGCACCGAGGAGACGATGATGCCGATCTTGGCATCGCGGAAGCGCGGGTGATCCTCGATCAGCGCCAGGCTGCCCAGATGCAGGCCGGCGGCCAGCGTAACGCCGTCGATGCCGGCGTCGAGCGCGGCGGAGAGGCGCACCTTCAGCGTCTCCTTCGGCGCGTTCATGGTCAGCTTTTCCATGCAGTTGATGAAGATCATGCCTTCACCCTGCTTGCGGTCCATGGCGCTGCGCACGTGCAGGCGGGTCGCCTCTTCCACCGTGCCGAGGTCGAACTTGACGACGGCCTTGTCGGCGTTCTCGACGTTGAATTTGTACTGCTTGAGCTTGTCCTTGACGAACTTGGTCTTGTAGCGACGGTCGGAAACGGTATTGATCATCGCGTCGGAGATGTGGCCGACGCCGCCAAGCCGGGCGGCTTCCAGCGCCAGATCGGTGGTCGAGATATCGACACCCATGCCACCGATCATGATCGGCACCAGCTCACGCTTTCCCAAGCGCAAGCGGAAATCATCGACTCGCTTCATGCGTCCTTATCCTTCTGTCCGGGTCTTTGTCCGAGCGCTACACCGGTTCGGCGGGCATCAGGACTCGGGCGATTTTACGCGAATGTGCGCCGCCGCGCTCGCCATGTTTCAAACACTTGTGCGAACCAGACGCGCATCCGACCAGGATCAAAGAAGCCTTGGCGGGAGCCAAGATATACTCTGTCCTGACGAAAAAACACCTGTTGCCCAAGGCAAGGAATGGTCCGCATGCGCTTTGCTTCACACCCGCTCTGGCTGGTTGGTTTCCGCCCCTTCTTCTCGCTCGCCTGTCTTTCCGGCCTGAGCCTGCCCATCCTCTGGGCACTGATCTTCACCGGCGTCGTGACGCCGCCAGCATCGTTCCTGACCCCGAACCAGTGGCACGCCCACGAGATGTTCTTCGGTTTCGGCTGGGCGGTGCTCGGCGGTTTCCTGCTCACTTCGACCAAGAACTGGGTGAGCATCCGCGGCTACCACGGCCCGGCGCTGATGCTGCTGGTTGCCGCCTGGCTGTTCGAGCGGCTGGGCATGTGGTGCGGCGGCAGTTGGCCAAAGCTGCTGTTCATCATTTCGAACAATCTCTTCCTGGTCAGCATTGTGGCCATGTTGCTGGCGACGCTGATCAGCCACCGCAAGGACGACAACTACCGTGTCGACAACCGCTTCTTCCTGATCGCCCTGCCCCTTTTCCTGATCGCCAAGAACCTGCTGCTCAACGCCGACACCTTCGCCATCGGCTGGAGCATGACGCTGGGGCTGTTCCGCGTGGCTTTCCTGGTCATGCTTGAGCGCACGCTGTCGCAGTTCATGAAAAGCGTCTTCCAGGTGTCGATCCTGAGGAAGCCGCCGAGCACCGCCCAGCCGAAGCCGAAGAACAT
>JAUPVD010000026.1 GCA_030917225.1 Pseudomonadota bacterium | reverse complement strand
TGCCCTACGTGCCGTGGTGCTGGCTGGTGTTCGGCTCGGAAGGGCGGCTGGAACAGACCTTGTCGACTGACCAGGACAACGGCTTGATCTTTGTTGCCACGAATGCGGCCGAAGCCACTTCTTTGCGGGCCATCTTCCTGCCGTTTGCCCAAGCGGTAAACCAGGCTCTCGATGCCTGCGGCTTTCGCCTGTGCAAGGGCAACATCATGGCCGGCAACCCTGCACTTTGCCTGTCGTTGCAGGAGTGGAAGGAGAAATTTTCAGCCTGGCTGCGCCTGGAAGATACCGAGGCCGTGTTGAATGCCACGATCTACTTCGACCTCAGGCCGCTCTTTGGCGATGAGAGTCTCGCAGCCGAGCTGCAGAGTTGGCTACTGACGCGTACGCCCGGATCGGAAGTCTTTCTGCGGGCAATGGTGGAAGGTACGTTGAACTGGAGTTCCCCGCTGGGCTGGCTGTCCGGATTCCGTTACGACGACAACAAGGTGTTCCCGCATACCATCGACCTCAAGGGGCATGGCGTCCGGCCCTTTGTTGACGCGGCCCGTATCTGGGCGCTGGCCAAGGGGGTTGCCGCAACCAACACTGCCGAACGCCTGCGCACGGTAGGGCCGCTGCTCAACCAGCGGCCCGAGGAAACAGCCGCATTTCTGGGGGCGCTCAGTCAGGTGCAGCGCATGCGCTTTGCCAATCAGGCGAGCTCTGAATCGGAGGAAGGGGCGAATCGCGTCGATCCCGACAAGCTCAATGAACTGGACCGCCAGATACTCAGGGAAGTCTTCAAGCAGGCGAAGCGCCTGCAACAGCTGCTGCAGGTCGAATTTATGCGCAGTTGATCAGAAGCGGGCGAGGCTGGCCGGTGTGTGGGCGCGTTGCGCCAGCCAGCCGAGGCCGAGCGCCGGCAGGGCGGCATGCAGGCGTTCCGGCTGCGCGCTGGCCAGCAGCTGAAGCTGCGCGTGGCCTTCGCCGGCCGACCCGGCCAGACGCAGGCACTGCCGGGCCACCGCATCGGCGACATCGACCAACTCGGCACGACCCGCGATCAGCGGTGTCAGGATCGGAGTCAGAAAACTGTAGTGCGTGCAGCCGAGCACGATACGGTCGGCGCCCGCCGCCATCAGCGGTTCGACCCGCGCCGCTATGTCCGCCGCAAAATCCGGCCCATCCAGATGCAGGGTTTCCACCCGCGTCGCCCAGCCGGGGCAGGGCTCGACATGCACCGCCACACCTTGTGCGTGGTCCACGATCAGCCGCGCCAGCCGCTCGCTCTTCGCCGTCGACTCCGTCGCCAGCACCGCAATCCGCCGCGACCGCGAAGCCAGCGCCGCCGGTTTCACCCCCGGCTCGACGCCGACGATCGGCAACTGTGGATACTTCTCGCGCAACACCCCGACCGCCGCCGCCGTCGCCGTGTTGCAGGCCACCACCAGCATGGTGCAACCCTGCGCCACCAGATGCTCGCCAATGGCCGCCACCCGCCCGCGAATGAACGCATCCGGCTTGTTGCCGTAAGGTACGTGCGCGGTGTCAGCGAGGTAGGCGAGGTCGGCACGCGGCAACGCACGGGCGATTGCCGCGAGAACAGAGAGGCCGCCGAGGCCGGAGTCAAAGAGGCCGATCATGGGGGAGTTTGCCGAAGGTTAATTGAACCTGATCCCTTTAGTTTTCCTGTGCCAATGGGCTTTTGGGGGGAGGTATGCACCAGATGCTATTTGCACGGGTAAGTTGCTCGCAACTGATATTCGAGCAATAGGCCCATGGGAACATTTCGCGGACCATTTTTTGCGAGGTATTTCGATATGGCTTCGGTAGCAAGCTTATTAAAGAACTGCTTGCTAACGGTACCGTTGTAACAAAAAATGAGTGGCATCTTCTTCTGCTCCAGATGCGTATTGGCCCAGGAATAGCCGTCTCCAACGCCCTCGATATACGTTTCTGCAATGACACGCTCTTGAGCGCTTCCATTCATAAGCTTTGTGTACGTATCAAGCGTCATATCTGCTCTCGCAAGCAATGGCGCAGCTAAGTAAAGGCTTAAAGCAATCGCAAATACTCTACGCATCGTCTTTTCCAAGGAAAAAGCAAGGAAAAAGGGGTCTGGCTCATTTTGTCCCCGCCACACTACGCAGCCTGCAACAGGAACTCGACTTTCACCGCTTCAAACGGGAAAACGATGCGGCCGTCTTCCGTGCGGTCAAGAACCCCGGCGATAAGCAGCGCAGTAACATCGCCGTGGACCGCCTTGACATCGCGTCCCGCACGGCGCGCTGCTTCGCGGATTGACACCGGACCCGCGCCGCAAAGCGCCTTGAGCAGCTCCCATCGTTTTTGGGTCAGCACTTGCCAAAGCAATTCCGGGGTGGCGAAGCTGATGCGCGCAGATTTCTGAGGCTTGCCTGTCTTCCAGGCACTTGTGAAATCCGCCATCGAGTCGGCCGGTGTTCGCACATCAAGAGTCAGGGTTTTCATGGTTCCACCTCGCTATGTCATTCTGGAAGTCGGCGATCAATTGCTCCGGTGTCGTGAACACGTAGACACTTTCCTTGTTACCAAAATGCCGGTGATCGCCCTTGCCAACTTCGTTGTCGTAGCGCAGGACACAGTTTCCGCGCACGACATACGCCAGCCTGTACTTGAACTTGTGCAATGAACCTTCCGCTGGCTTGGGAAGGCGCCACAGTACCAATTCCGCAAACGCCGACTCGGAGTAGGTGATGCGTGTGGAGATGAGTTCAACAGCCTTCATGTTGGAGATCGTGCCAACATTTAAGGCTGTTGTCAATAACTCCAACGGACATGTGTGGCTTTTGCCCGGCGGCCTGCTTAACGAGCCGCCGTCACCACCATCTCTACCCGATACCCCGGATTCGCCAGCCGGGCTTCAACGCAGGCACGAACCGGCGCCGTACCTTCCGGTACCCAGGCATCCCAGACATCGTTCATTGCCGCGTATTCGCGCATGTCGCTGAGGTAGATGGTGACCATCAGCAGGCGGGTCTTGTCGCTGCCGGCCTGGGTCAGCAGGCGTTCGATGTTGGCCAGCACTTCGCCTGTCTGGGTGGTGATGTCGGCGGTGAGTGTTTCCGGTACTTCGACGAGGTAGATGGTGCTGCCGTGGGCAACGATGTCGGAGTAGCGGCGGGTGGTGCCGTGGCGTTCGATATCCATACGATTTATTCCGGAATATTTGAGGGAAGCTTGCTGCTACTTCTGTGCATCGAGAAACTTCATGTGGCCGGCCGCTCCGTAGGCGAGCAGCAGGCCGTCGGCCGTGACCAGTGTGGCGCCGAGGTGGCGTGCAGTGGCGACGATGATGCGGTCTGCCGGATCGGCATGTATCTCTCCCGGCAGGCGGGTACTGGCGACAGCGATTTCCGGCGAAAGCTGGGCGAGGCCGATACCCGGCAGCGCCAGCGCGGTCTGTATCCATTCCCCGACATCCTGTTCCAGCAGCAGCCGGCCCTTGCTGACCAAAACCGCGATTTCCCAGGGCGAGATCGCGGACAGGTGGAGCATGCCAGCCTCGGCGGCTGTCTGGATAGCTTTGCGGCTGCGTTTGCCAAGGCGCTCGTTCCCTGACAGCAGCCAGACAAACGCACGGGTGTCGAGGAGCAGGGGAGTCAACGGGATGCCTCCCACTCGTTGTCGAGCGGCGAAACGATGTCGCCCTCCTGATGCACGCTGCCGGCCATGGCGCCGAAAAGTTCCGCCTCGGCTGGCACCGGCACCAGTTTGGCGACGGCTTTTCCGTGCTTGGTAATGACCAGCGGTTCCCGCGTGGCGGCAACTTCATCAAGGAGCTTCAGGCACCTGGCCTTGAAATCTCCGGCACCGATCGCTGTTTGCATGATTTTCTCCTATGGTCACGCACTATGGTCATAATTTAGCACATTACAATCCAGTCGGGCGCAAAGAAGCCGGCAGATGCTTTGCATCGCCGGCTTCTTTGGGTAGTACGCGGATCAGGCAGTAACGACCGGGATCTTGCCGATCTTGGCCTGCCATTCCTTCGGCCCGGTTTCGTGCACGCTAATTCCTGAGGAGTCGACGGCGACCGTTACTGGCATGTTTTCAACATCGAACTCGTAGATCGCTTCCATGCCGAGGTCGGCAAAGCCGACGACCTTGGCTGTCTTGATCGCCTTGGCCACCAGGTAGGCGGCGCCGCCGACGGCCATCAGGTAAGCACTCTTGTTGTCCTTGATCGCCTCAATGGCGACCGGGCCGCGTTCAGATTTGCCGATCATCGAGATCAGGCCGGTCTGTTCGAGCATCATGCGCGTGAACTTGTCCATGCGCGTGCCGGTGGTCGGGCCGGCCGGGCCGACGACTTCGTCGCGTACCGGGTCAACCGGGCCGACGTAGTAGATGACGCGGTTGGTGAAATCGACCGGCAGCTTTTCGCCCTTGGCCAGCATGTCGCTGATGCGCTTGTGGGCGGCGTCGCGACCGGTGAGCATCTTGCCGTTGAGCAGCAGCTTCTGGCCCGGCTTCCAGGCGGCGACTTCTTCCTTGGTCAGCGTGTTCAGGTTGACCTGGGTGGCTGACTTGATATCCGGCGTCCAGGTGACTGCCGGCCAGTCTTCGAGCTTCGGTGTCGGCAGGTGGGCCGGGCCGGAGCCGTCGAGGTGGAAGTGGCAGTGGCGGGTGGCGGCGCAGTTCGGCACCAACGCGACCGGCAGGTTGGCCGCGTGGCACGGGTAGTCGAGGACCTTGACGTCGAGCACGGTGGTCAGGCCGCCGAGGCCTTGGGCACCGACGCCCAGCGCGTTGATCTTTTCCATCAGTTCGAGGCGCAGTTCTTCGGCGCGGGTCAGTTTGGCACCGCTGGCGGCCTTGGCCTTCAGTTCATGGATGTCCACCGGCGCCATGATCGATTCCTTGGCCAGCAGCATGGCCTTCTCCGGCGTGCCGCCGATGCCGATGCCGATGATGCCCGGCGGGCACCAGCCGGCGCCCATTTCCGGAATCTTGTGCAGCACCCAGTCGACCAGGTCGTCGGAGGGGTTGAGCATGGCGAACTTGGCCTTGGCTTCCGAACCGCCGCCCTTGGCGGCGCAGATGACTTCGACGTGATCGCCTTCGACAAGCTCGAAGTGCACCACGGCCGGGGTGTTG
>JAUPVD010000352.1 GCA_030917225.1 Pseudomonadota bacterium | reverse complement strand
CGGTGCCGCGCAAGGAAGTGTCGCAACCGGTGAAACCGGCCGAGCCTGCAGTGGTAGCCGAGGCGCCGAAACCAGTAGCTGCTGCAGAAGTGAGTGCAGCAGTAGCTGCACCCGCCGCATCGGTCGCCCCAGTTGCCGACACCCCGGCGCGCCCCGAAGTGAGCGCGCAGCCAGAGTTGCCAAGGCAGGATTCGCGCAGCGTTCCGGCTGCGGCACGCACTTCACGCGCTGCGAACGGGAACATGGCAACACCGGCAGAAGGCACTTCGGCGTCGTCGCAGTTCATGCCGGAACCGGCAAAGCCCGCGGCATCCGCACCGTCCACCCCGCAGGAGCCCCGCCCGTTGCCGGCTGAGCGCACGCCACCGGCACCGCCGCGGCTATTCTCCGGATTCGCCGTACAGGCAGGGGTATTCGCCGATGCACAGCACGCCGAGGAGCTGCGTGCCAAGCTGACGCTGAATGGCATCCCGTCGACCATGGAGGCGCGTGTCCAGGTCGGCCCGTTCAAGACGCGCGAAGAAGCCGAGGCTGCCCGCCAGAAGCTCAAGGCGCTGGGCATCGACGGCATCCTGCTGCCGCCCAAGGGCGCCAAGCGTTAGGGCGCGGTGTGCAAATCCGGCTTTTTGCGCTAGCGGCTCTCGCAGCCCTTGCGGCAACTGCCAGCGGGCTGGCTACTTCAGCGCAGCCTCTGCTCATCTCCTACATCGAAAAACCGCCTTACTACTACACCGACCCCCAGGGCCAGCCGCGCGGCTTCATGATCGAACGTGTGCGCCAAGTCATGGAGCTGGCAGGCGTTGATTTCCGTCTCGAATCCAAACCACCCAGCAGAGCCCTGCACGAGTTGCGTCACGAACCCGCAGGAAACTGCTCGATCGGCTGGTTCAAGACCGCCGAACGGGAGGGCTTTGCCCGCTTCTCGCTACCGGTCTACTACGACCGGCCGTTGATCGCTGCGGCGTTGCCGGCACGGGCCGCCGAGTTGGGGAAAGCCAATGGTCTGGCCGGCATGCTGGCATTGCCCGGGGTGCGTGTTGGCGCTGTTGCCAGCTATTCCTACGGCGATGCGGTCGATCAGATGCTGGCGCCGCTGGCTGAACGGGTTGATCGGGCGCCCACCCCATCGTCGAATTTTTCCAAGCTCGTCGCCGGCCGCTTTGATTTCGCTATCTTCAATACTGAAGATCTCGACTATCTGGTGTCGCAGGCTCCGGAACTGGGCCCCCGTGTCGCTCGCATCAACCTGCCCGATGTGCCGCCGGGAAAACCACGCCACCTGATGTGCAGCCTGACGGTGGATGCTGCGCTGATCCAGCGCTTCGATCAGGCGATCAGCCGACTGCGTTTTGATCGGGTGAAATAGTTTTTTGCAGACGCCGGGCGAAGACGCCCATCTCCTTGGCGGCCTGCACGTCGCCGCGTGCCTCTGCTACGGCGATGCCCTGGGTGTAGGCGGCCAATGCAGCCGTGTTGTCGCCGGCTTCGGCGAGTGCCTTGCCAAGGAGCTTCCAGGCCGCTGAATAATGGGCGTCCTTTTCCACGGCTTCGCGAAAGCGCTGCGCGGCAGCAGCGGAGTTGCCGGCCTTGAGCAGCTCGTTGCCGAGCGAGTAGCGCAGCAGCGCGCCGTCGCGCGGGCCGTCGAGCATTTTTTCCAGATTGGCGATGATTGCAGCACTCATTTAACATTCCCTTTTCCGAAGCACGTACTCTAGGACATCTTTATGGCAAAAACGATCATTTCCACCGCCGGCGCTCCTGCTGCCATCGGCACCTACTCGCAGGCCGTCAAGGTTGGTGACACCGTTTATCTTTCCGGGCAGATCGGCCTCGATCCGCAATCCGGGCAACTGGTTGACGGTATCGATGCCCAGATCGTGCGGGTGTTCGACAACCTCAAGGCCGTTGCTGAAGCCGCTGGTGGATCGTTGGCCGACGTGGTCAAGCTCAACGTCTTTCTCACCGATCTCGGCAACTTTGCCAAGGTCAACGAAACCATGGCCAAGTATTTTCAGCAGCCCTATCCGGCCCGCGCAGCCGTGGGTGTCGCCTCGCTCCCGCGCGGCGCACTGGTTGAAGCCGACGCAGTCATGGTGCTGAACGCCTGACCGACGCTTTTTCCGCGCCTTCGTGACCGAAGAGATCAAAGCTGCCCCGGCCTTGAAGGAAAAACTCGGGAAGCTTGGCCTTTCCCGCATTGACGACCTCGTCCTGCATCTGCCGCTGCGCTACGAGGACGAAACCGTCTGTCACGCCATCGCCGACGCCCCGTGGGGTGAACCGGTGCAGGTCGAGGCGCAGGTCGTCGATGTCTCCGTGCAGTACCGGCCGCGCCGCCAGCTGGTGGCGCGGGTGCGCGACGAGTCCTCGGCGGGCGGCGAGCTGGTCCTGCGCTTTCTTAATTTCTACGGCAGCCAGACCAAGCAGCTTGAAGCAGCCCGCGACAACGGGCAGGTGCTGCGCCTGTTCGGCGAAATCCGCCAGGGCTTTCTCGGGCCGGAGATGGTGCATCCGCGCTATCGCGTGGTACCCCCCGGTACGCCGCTGCCGGGCGCGCTGACGCCGGTCTATCCGACCACCGCCGGCGTCTCGCAGGCGGCGTTGCGCAAGCTGATTGCCGTGGCGCTCAAGGAGGCCGATCTCGCCGAGCATTTTGCCGAGAGCTGGCGCGAGCATTTCGGGCTCTCCGGTTTTGCCGATGCCGTGGCCTATCTGCATGCGCCGCCACCCGGTGCGCCGCTGGGAGCGCTGCAGTCGCGCGAACATCCGGCCTGGCGGCGCATCAAGTTCGACGAGGTGCTGGCGCAGCAGTTGTCGTTGCGCCGCGCCTTTCTCGCCCGGCGCGAACGTGGGGCGCCGGTGCTGCAGCCCTCGGGCAGCCTTGCCGCGCAACTGCTGGCAGCACTGCCGTTTGCCCTGACCGGCGCGCAACAGCGTGTTGTGGCCGAGATCGAGCGCGATCTTGCCCAGCCACATCCCATGCAGCGCCTGCTGCAGGGCGATGTCGGCAGCTGCAAGACCATCG
>JAUPVD010000351.1 GCA_030917225.1 Pseudomonadota bacterium | reverse complement strand
TCTCGCCACCTCGACCGCAAACACCAGAAACCACATCAGGATGGTGATGCCGACTGCTGCTGCGGCAATGTCCTTGATGACCTTGATCTTTTCGTTATGGCTGTCCTCGACGAAATCGCACAGGGCTTCGATAGCGCTGTTGAACATCTCGGCAACCAGCACCAGGCCCGTCACCAGTGCGATCAGCAGGAAGTCGACCCATTCGCGCAGAACAAATGTTGCGACCAGCAGTACTCCCGACAGCAGCAGTTTGTAGGCCACGCTGAAATCATAGAGGACGGCGTAGCGCAACCCGGAGACGACAGTGCGCATCTTCTGCATGGGGTGGTAGCCCGGCGTACCGGTTCCCAGGAACTTGTTTCTCATGTCGGCCTCACGTAGAGGATTGCCAGTGCACAAAGAATTCCGATCAGCCAGCCAGCCAGCACATCGCTGGGCCAATGGACCTGCAGATAGAGGCGGGAAATACCTACCACCAAGGCAACACTGCCGAGCAAGAGGCCCGCGAGCCAGCGGATATCCTCCGGCATCAACAAGGTGGCGCCGAGGGCGAGGGCCGCAATCTGTGCCGAATGGCTGCTCGGCATGGAGGGATCGGCCGGCAAGGCATGGAGCGCCTCGTAAAGCGCCGGTCGTTCGCGGTCAAGCAGTTGCTTCAGCACATTGCTGGTCAGCGCCGCAGCCACCGGCAAGGCCAGAATTCGCAGCGCAAGCAAGCGATCGCCTGTCAGCCATGGAGAGGCTGCAGCGATCGCCGTCAGCGGCACCAGAAGCCAGAGCGAGCCGAGCCAGGTGAGGGTGCCGAAAAAGACATCCAGCGCTGGCGAACGCCAGGACGACATCTGCTCGAGAATCCACGGATCCATCGACCGGATCACAGGCTGGCCATATCCCGATAGGCCTTGAGCGCGCGCGCCGTGGCCTCATCGTCGCTGGCTTCCTGCAGGTCACGCACCGGCATCGATTCCGTCGCCCTGGCCTGGTCGCTGAAACTGACCCGGTAGGGCGCCTGGATCTCCGGCAGATCGACCTTTGTGTCGGCATCGATCCGGGGAGGCTGCGACAGCTCGCGCAGCATCCTGCTGCGGACAGGAGCGGCCATCGTGGATGGCAGGGTGGACACAGTGAGTGGCATCGCCCGATCCTCCGAATCAAGCGCGTTCAGTGTGTCGGCACAGACGCTGAGACCGGCGTCGCCCAGCGGCGCACACGCGGCGGATCGACCCGTGACACGTCAAGAAGGTTGATCTCCCAGCGCTTCATCGCCTCCGAGACGAGCACCGCCTCACTGCCGGCAAGGCTGCCGTCGGAGTTGATGATGTCGAGGATCGAACGCAGCAGTTTGTGCTGTTCGGCTGGCTGGCGAATATCGCCGAGCAGCTCGACCACGGTGTCGCGGTCGAGTTCGAGCTGACCGGCCGTTGTGCGATGCGCACTGACCAGCATGTCCTCACAGAAATCGCGAATGACTTTGTTGAAGCACTCGTCGCCAATGCCAATTTTTTCAACGATTTTGTAGTGCCGAATGGAATCGATCTCGGAAAGGTCGATGGCGCCGTCAGCCAGAAGGGCAAGGGCAATGATCCGGGCAGAGGCTTCCGGGCTGTCGGGGGCATAGTGGCGCATGGTCTTCTCCTGTTGTGGGGGTCTGGTTCGTGTCCCCGTCGTGGGAACAGTTCCAATGTGAAGCTTCCTAACCATAAACTCCAATTAGATATTTTGTTTTTATACATTTGCTTGAACTTATGATCAGCGTTGCGTCGGCTCCCGGCGCAGACGGCGAACCTGGGACGGCAGGCGGCGTCCCGGTGTGGCGAGAATGCGATACGAATCGAACGGATCGATATCCCAGCAATCCGCCGCCACCGAGAGCAGCACGGCTTCGCCACCGGCTAGCTCGCCGTCTGCATGAACGATATCGAGAACACCGCGCAGCAGCTTTTTCTGCAGTGCCGGGTCGCCGATGTCGCCGAGCAGCCGGCGCAGCAGATCGCGCCCCAGAACCAGGTAGCCCGAGACCGGCGAGAAATTGTCGATCAGCAGGTCGGCGCACAGATCGTGGATGACATCATCGAAAGCTGCCTCGGAGATGCCCAGGCGCTGCAGCGTGCCACGCCGGGCCAGCGCCGAGAGCTCGGAAAAATCGATGGAACCGTCGGCGAGCAGGGCCATCGCCAGGATGCGCGCCGAGGCCTGCGGGCTGTCGGGTGGATAATTGCGGAGCGTCAGCTCGCGCTCTTCCTGTGCTTCGTTGAGCGCTTGCCTGCGCGGCGCAGCGGGATTGTTCGGCTTGCGTGATCCCATGATGAACTCCAGAGAGGTGAGGGGGTGAATGAATGCTTTTCGCGCTCAGGCCAGCCAGGCGACCAAGAAAATGCCAAGCATGGTGAAGGCGATGCCGATTTTCGCGGCGATGGCCAGCAGGAAGCCGAGGCCTGCCGCGAGGCCGGCCCGGGCGGCCTGCACGTGGTTGCGACGGGCCAGCCATTCGCCGATGACGGCCCCGGCGATCGGTCCGACAATGACCCCGACCAGGCCACCAGCAAGACCGATCACGACCCCCAGCGCCGCACCCAGTACGGCCAGACCGCTGGCGCCGGATCGGCGCACGCCGAGCGCCGCCGCAATGTAGTCGACCAGCCACGCGAGTACCGCCATCGCCGCCAGCACGACGACCGTGGTGACGCTGACCCGGGAGAAGTCGTCCAGCCAGGCGAGCAGCCAGAGGCCGGCAAAGACCAGCGGCGTACCCGGCAGCAGGGGGAGCAGAATGCCGGCGAGCCCGAGGATGACTGCGAAAATGGCGGCAGCAAGCAAGAGCGTTTCCATCATGACTCCTTTCGTTTCTCGACCAGCATGGCTTGCGTGGCAAGCAGCGCAGCGCGCAGCTCATTCATTTCGGCACGCAGCCTTTGCGCATCATCGTCGGCGGCATCCTGCACTTCGGCACTACCCTCGCTCTGGATGGCATTGACGATCACCGCAATGAACAGGTTGAGCAACGTGAAGGTCGAGGCCAGGATGAACACCAGGAAGAAGATCCACGCTGCCGGGTAAACCTCCATGACCGGCCGCACGATGCCCATCGCCCAGCTCTCCAGAGTCATCACCTGAAAGAGCGTGAAGGCACTGGCGCCGAGGCTGCCGAACCACTCCGGAAAATCGGCGGCGAACAGCTTGGTGGCGATCACGGCAGCAACGTAGAAGATCAGCCCGATGATCGCTGCCACAGAACCCAGCCCGGGCAGCGCGGAAAGCAGCCCGCTGACAACGCGCTTCATGCTCGGCACCAGGGTGATGAGGCGCAGGACACGCAATACGCGCAACGCACGCAGCACGGCGAGCGGCCCC
>JAUPVD010000350.1 GCA_030917225.1 Pseudomonadota bacterium | reverse complement strand
GTCGAGGGCAACCACAATCGCCTCGAAAACAACCGCATCGAAGACGTCCTCTTCGGCATTACCCTGCACCGCGCCAACAACAATGTCGTCACCGGCAACCGTATCCGCTCCCGACCAGCGGACATCGCCGACCGTGGCGACGGCCTGCGGCTCTGGTACAGCACCAGCAACCGCATCGAGAAGAACGACATCGCACAGATCCGCGATGTCACCATCAGCAACTCGCCGCACAACCGCTACATCGGCAACCGAATTCGCGACAGCCGGCGGGCGATGAACTTCCTCTTCTCCCATCGCAGCCTCGTCGAAGGCAACGACCTTGCGCGCAACGCCACCGGACTGACCATCCTCAACTCCGACGGCATCGTCATCCGGCGTAACCGCATCGCCCACGCCATGGAAGCCTCCGGTGCCGCCATTGCCCTGAAGGAATCGAGCGCCGCCCTGGTGCATGACAACGACCTGCTGCACTGCGCCGTCGGCATCCTTGCCGACTCGCCGCAGCACTCGATCAACCGCATCACCATCGTCGGCAACCGCATCTCGCACAACATCACCGGCGTCAGCTTCTATGGCGAGCGCAGCGGTCATCTCGTGTATTACAACCGCTTCGAGCACAACCTGTGGCAGGCGCTGGTCGGCGGCGATGAAACCAGCGACGCCAACGCCTGGCATGGCAACTACTGGGATGACTATCAGGGATTCGACCGCAACGGCGATGGTGTCGGCGACACCCCCCATGAGATCCTGGCCTACGCCGATCGCATCTGGATGGACACGCCGATGGCCCGCTTCTTCCGCAACTCACCGGTGCTCGAACTGCTCGATTTTCTCGAACGACTGGCGCCGTTCTCGAAACCCTCCCTGATCCTCCGCGACCGCGCGCCTGTCGCGCACGCGCGCTAAGCCGACATCCGGGCCTCGATCGCGGCCAGCGCAGCCGCTGCCCCCATCGGCAGGCTGACGGCCTGCGACGAGCCAACCTCGTGGTCACGCAGGTTGATGCGGATCAGCGGAACGCCCAGGCTTTCGCCAAACCAGCGCACCGTCGGCACAGCCAGCCCCGCCCCCAGCTCGATCACCAACAGGCGCTCGACACGTTGTCGCCACGCATCCAGCCGCGCGTGCTGTGCAGCACTGCGCTCATCGCTCCAGGCCCCGTCGCCAAACATCAAAATGTTCGGACGGGCGATGCCGGCACAGGCCGGGCAACGCGGTAAATCGTTGAGCAGGCGGCAGGACGCCTCATCCACGTCCGGGGAAAAACCATCGGCAGGCCAGATCGCCGGAACTTGGGAAGCGCAGGGTTCGCTGCATTGCAGGTGATGGATCGATCCATGCACCTCGCAGATATGCCGCACATCGAAACCCGCCTTCTGGAACTGCCCATCGACATTGCTGGTAAAGACGAAGCAACCCTCCGCCATGTGTGCGGCCAGTCGTTGCAGGATCGCATAACCCGCATGCGGCATCGTCTCCCGATACAGGCGAAGCCGGTGGCCGTAGAAACCCCAGGCCAGCCGCGGGTCATCGCGAAAATGCTGTGGATTGGCAATTTCCTCGAATGACAAGCGCGCTTTGGCCAGTGCCGGATACGCCCGCCAGAAGCCCTGCGTACCGCGAAAATCAGGCAGGCCGGAATCGACCCCCATGCCCGCACCGGTGGTGATCAGCAGACCGTCGGCCTGCTCAAGCAGGCTTGCCGCCCTGGCCAATGCTTCCTCTGGTAGCGCAGCTTCGTCAGGTGGATCGAAAATTGCTGTCAACTTCTTGTCCTGAACACCCGTTATCTGAACCATGGCAGCACGCGTGCTGCCAGAACCCGAAGGAGGTCACCATGTTCACCTCGTACAAGACTGAAAATCACTCCATGCAACCCCTGCCAACCCCGCTCTACGCCTGGCTTTCAGGCATCGACTACGTTTTCGGCTACCAGCTCAAGCTGGTCAAGGAGTTCTGGGGAATCGCCGAAGATGAAGCGTAAGACCAAGGGCTAGACCTTGGCCGGTCGGCCTGCGACCGGCCACCATTGCCTGCGGCTTTCGACAAAACGGTAAAAAATGCCACCGGCCAGCGTGCTCGCCGACCAGGCCAGCAACACGGCAGTGTATGCAGCGAAATCATTGCCGTCGGTGAACCGTTCGAAGATCGCATTGACGATCAGACAGACCGGGAAGTGCACCAGAAACACCGAATACGAGATTCGGCCGAGGTAGCCCAGCACGGCACTATCCGGCCAACGGCCCAACAATCCGCTGACGCGAGACACGCCCAGCAACAATGCCGTTGCCAGTGCCAGCGCAATGCGCAGACGAAAATCCACCAGCAGTGCTGCCAACCCCACTGCGACCAGCAATACCAGCCAGGTTCTCGGCCGCTTGCTGTCGGCAGCCCAATAGCCCATGACACCGAGCGCATAGGACCCGAAAAAGTAGATTCCCCAGGCATCCAGCTCGTCATTGAGATTGAAAAAGAAGAGCGAAGCGCTCGCCATTGCTGCGACCAGTGTGACACTGCCAAACAATTTACCAGCCGGCGATTCGACACGACCGGCCATCCATAGAAGTATCAGGAACACTGCGTACAGCTGGAAATCGATCGCCACGTACCAGACACCGACCGACAGCGAGGGAACATCGAAAAGCCCGTGCAGCAGCAAACCATGGGCAATGAACTGCCAGAGGCCGGGCGGGTTCGGGATCGCCTCGTTCTGCATCCACAGCCTGGCAATGGCAGCTCCGGCAATCGCCAGCAGCATGGCCATCATGAAAGGGCGAACCAACCGAACATATCTGGCCCATACCAATGGCAGCGGATTCCCGAAGGTCGGCACGCTGTTCGGTGCGAGGCCCCGCGCCGCGAGGAAACCCGCGACGACCAGAAAGACCTGAACCGCCATCCGCCCATACTCAAAGATCCACAGCGTGATCGCTGGCATCAACCGGTTCATGGCCTCGGCCAACGGCCCGTAGGATGCGAGGTGGTGAATAACGATCAACTGCGCGGCAAGCCCCTTGAGCGCGTCGATCAATGGCATCCGGGAATTCATCTGTTTCCTGAAAATGACGGGAGAAAAAACAAAAAGCCGACCTTCCGGTCGACTTCATCAATCCAGTTGCAACATCCGTCGTGACAACAACACGTTACTCGCCTATTCGGTGAGCGCAGGCAATTACGCAGTCACGCAGTCACGTTGACCAAGGTCCCCGTTGTCTGCCCTTCGGCGTTCACCACTGCAGCCGATACAACCGGCTGGTCAAGCGTCTGCAGACTTGCCGCGATCTGTTCACGAATCGCATCGAACCCGCCCTGTAACTGGATGGCGGAGGCGACGCTGGCAACCTGCTGGCGGGCAGCACCGACAGCCGAGTCTGCTTGAGCGGACTGAACTTGAAGAGTGCGCGCACCTTCCTGCGCACGATCCGCATTGCGCTGTGCCGCAGCTGCGGCCTGACGTAACGAGCGTGCTGACGCCTCTGCCTGATCGGCGTTGCGCTCAGCCTGCTGTACGCGTAACTGCTGAGAAATAATGCTGCTTGCCGACTGCGCACTTGAAGTGGACGATACAGCCATCACACTGACTCCAATTGCTGTAAAAGTAGCACCTGACAAATCAGGCGGTTACATTCACCACTGACCCGGTCGTCTGCCCTTCCGCATTCTTGACGGGCTTCGGCGCCTCGCTGGTGGTTTCCGGCTTTTCTTCTGGTTTCGGCTGGCGACGTTCCGGCTGCGGAGCCTCGGCAGCCTGCCGTGCAGCAGATGCGGAAGGCGAATTTACTGATCCAACGTCCATGTCTATCTCCTGTGATCACGATGTTCACAAACTCACTTTACACCATCCTGCCAAATTCGCCAGTACTGCAAATTCAGGCAAGCACAGGATTTATCAGTGAAATTCCTGCCGACAGCCGGCTCGGACAAATTATTGAACGGATTCGAATATAGAATGGTCCGACAAAAAAGCCTCGGTCAACTTGGCATGAAGTCAGCCCCCATCAACCAATTTGCAAGATGCCAAACTCGCCAACTGCCCAGACCCTGCACATCGAGCGCCTTGCCGATGTGGTCGCGTTACCTATCGGACGATGGGACACCGGCGCGCGTCTGGTTTTCTGCAACGCCCCTTATCTGGCCTGGGCTGGCCGCGACCGCGAGCAACTGATCGGCGGAACGCTGGCAGAGCTTTTTGGCCAGGAAGCCTGGACAGCCGCAAAACCCGCATTCGAACGCGCCTTCCAAGGTGAAACCTCCAGCTATGAGCGCCTGCTCATGCATCCTCCTCATCCGCAACGCTGGGCCCGGATACAGGTATTCCCGGATGCGGACCCTGCCGGCTCGGTTGCTTCCGTATTCACCATCGCAACGGACATCCACAAAGATATCGTTGAGAAGGATGCGCTGATCGCCGCACGCAAGCGCCTCGACCGCTTCACCGACAACATTCCCACGCCACTCACCTACCTCGACTGCGACTGCCTCCTGCGCTTCGTCAACAAGGCCTGGTGTGCCATTGTCGGCATGTCTGCAGAAAAGGCGCTGGGTCGTCATGTCAGCGAAGTGCGTGGCTTGGCGAGCTGGCTTGAGCAGCAACCCCATTACGAGAAAGCCCTTGCCGGCACCACCGCTCACTTTTCCCGACTGGTGCACGGTCTGGTCAGCGGGCCACGCTGGATGCGTACCAGCTACGTTCCTGACTTCGACGACAGCGGCACCGTGATCGGCATCTACACCGTAACCACCGACGTCCATGAGCTGACGATCGCGCAGGAACAGCTGCGTCGCAGCGTCGAACGGGACAAGCTCACCGATGCCCTAAGCCGCCACACGATGATGTCCTACATCGAATGCTCGATTGCCGATCCGAACCTTGAGTACGCACTTTTCTTCATCGATCTCGACGGTTTCAAGGCGGTCAACGATGAAAAAGGCCACCATGCCGGTGACCGTCTGCTGGCGGATGTGGCCGCAGCCCTGCGTGCGGCAGTGCGTGTCGAGGACGCCGTCGGCCGCTTCGGCGGCGATGAGTTCCTCGTACTTGCACGAGTGCACGGACAGACGGGTGCCGAGGCACTTGCCGAGCACCTGCGCCTCTCGATCACAGCCGTGGCGCAAGCGGCTGGTAACAAGGTCAGCGCCAGCATCGGCTATGCACTCGCACCCACCGACTCACGCGACCCGATGCAGCTGCTGCATCATGCCGACGAAGCCATGTATGTTGCCAAGCGCCGGGGCAAGAACCAGGCAATGCCGTGGGCCAACAGGAAGAACTGAGCGGCATGGCACGCTCGCCGACAAAAAAGGCGGCCTCGGCCGCCTTTGCTAACGCGTTGCCCGTTCGGGCTTTTTAGGATTGACCGAAGGTTCGGATGACTTTACTGCTGACTTCTCAGTCCCTGCACGCTCAGGAATCTGTACGAACACTTCGTCCTGCTTGATCATGCCCAGCTCGAAGCGGGCACGCTCCTCAATCGCCTCATAGCCCTGCTTGAGGTCGCGCACTTCGGCATCGAGGCCGCCATTGCGCGTTTCCAGCTTGCGGTTGGCTTCCTTCTGCTGCGTTAGCTGACGATCGTAATCCCACACCTTCAGCCAGCCGCCCTTGCCCAGCCACAGCGGATACTGCAGCAGCAGCAGCAAAGCGGCGAGAGCGAGCGTGAGCCAGCGCATGGCGGATCAGCGACCGTCAACGAGAAAAGAGGGGTAGAAGCCCTTGCAGGCTTGCAGCCCCTCATTACTCATCCTTGAAACCGGCGAGTTCAACAACTCAACGGACTCAATGACTCAACGCAGGTTGTAGAACGCTTCGCGCCCCGGATAACCGGCGGTATCACCCAGATCTTCCTCTATGCGCAGCAACTGGTTGTACTTGGCGATGCGGTCGGAACGGCTGAGCGAACCAGTCTTGATCTGCAGCGCATTCATGCCGACGGCGATGTCGGCGATGGTGCTGTCTTCGGTTTCGCCGGAGCGGTGCGAGATGACAGCGGTATAGCCGGCGCGCTTGGCCATCTCGATGGCGGCGAAGGTTTCGGTCAGCGTGCCGATCTGGTTGATCTTGATCAGGATCGAATTGGCAACGCCCTTCTTGATGCCTTCCTTGAAGATTCGGGTGTTGGTCACGAACACGTCGTCGCCGACGATCTGCACCTTGGCACCGAGGCGGTCGGTCAGCAGCTTCCAGCCGTCCCAGTCGCCTTCGGCCATGCCGTCCTCGATCGAAACGATCGGGAACTGGTCGGCCAGGTTGGCCAGGTAGTCGACGAACTGTGCCGAGGTGAGTTCGAGACCTTCACCGGCCAGCTTGTACTTGCCGTCCTTGTAGAACTCGGAGGCGGCGCAGTCGAGCGCGATCAGCACGTCCTGGCCTGGCGTGTAACCGGCCTGTTCGACGGCTTGCAGGATCAGCTGGATGGCTTCGGCGTGGCTGCCGAGGTTCGGAGCGAAGCCGCCTTCATCACCGACGGCGGTGGAGAAGCCCTTCTTGTCGAGCAGCTTCTTCAGCGCGTGGA
>JAUPVD010000349.1 GCA_030917225.1 Pseudomonadota bacterium | reverse complement strand
GCCGGCCGCGCAGCGCATCCGGCGCGGCGCCGTCGTGCGGGTCATGAAGACCGGCGGCCAGGGCGGCGAATGGAGCCTCGTCAGCCAGCCCGAGGTCGAGGGCGCCTTCGTGTCGATGGACCCCCGCACCGGGCAGATCCGCGCGATGGTGGGCGGCTTCGACTATGCCAAGAGCAAGTTCAACCATGTGACGCAGGCCTGGCGCCAGCCGGGATCGAGCTTCAAGCCCTTCGTCTACTCGGCCTCGCTCGAGAAGGGCTTCTCGCCGGCGACGGTCATCAATGACGGGCCGCTCTTCTTCGATGCCGGCACGACCGGCAGCCAGCCCTGGGAGCCCAAGAACTACGACGGCAAGTTCGATGGCCCGATGTCGATGCGCCGCGCGCTGGCCAAGTCGAAGAACATGGTCTCCATCCGCATCCTGAAGGCGATCGGCCCGAGCCATGCGCAGCAGTGGGTGACGAACTTCGGCTTCGCTGCGGACAAGCATCCGGCCTACCTGACCATGGCGCTGGGCGCCGGCTCGGTCACGCCGATGGAGATGGCCGACGCCTATGCGGTGTTCGCCACCGGCGGCATGCGGGTCAATCCGGTGCTGATCACGCGCATCACCGATGCGCGAGGCCAGGTCCTGGCCCAGGCCAGGCTGCCCGACGGCCATGACGAGCGCCAGCGCGTGATCCCCGAACGCAACGCCTTCATGATGAACAGCCTGCTGCAGGAAATCACCCGCAGCGGCACCGCCGCCAGCGCGCAGGCCCGGCTGAAGCGGCCGGATCTCTACGGCAAGACCGGCACGACCAACGATGCGCAGGACGCCTGGTTCACCGGCTTCAGCTCGTCGCGGGTGGCGGTGGTGTGGATTGGCTACGACAAGCCGCGCTCCCTGGGCGCGCGCGAGACCGGCGGCGGCCTGGCCTTGCCGGTGTGGATCGACTACATGGCCTACGCGCTGCGCAATGCCCCGGTCGTCGAATACACGCCGCCGGACGGCGTGGTCCAGCTGGGCGGCGAGTGGTACTACACCGAGAACGCCCAGGGCGGCGGCGTGAAGTCGCTGGGTCTCGACGAGGCCCCGCCCCCGACCGAGGAGAGCGACCGCAAGGGCATCCTGGACCTGTTCCGCTCGGACGAGAGCACCGGGGCCAGCGCGCCGGCCCAGTGAAGCCCGCGCCCGGATCAGACGTCGGGCGCGACGAAGACGAGCGGGCAGCCGCCCTGGGCGCTCGCCTGCGCCGACAGCGCCGCGAAGAACTCCTGCCCCGAACGGGTGTCGCGCCAGGCGCCGTCCTGCCAGCGGTAGTGGTAGCCCCCGGCGCGCGCGGCCATCCAGATCTCGTGCAGCGGCGGCTGGGTGTTCAGGATGATCTTGCTGCCGTCGGGGAAGCTCAGCTCCAGCAGGCCGCCGGTTCGGTGGGTGTCGATGTCGATGAGGTCGTCGTCGAGCCAGCGGTCGACCGTGGCTTCGATCGCGGCCAGCGCCCCATGGGCCAGGCGGTGATACTGGGCATCATCCAGGCCCGAGGTCAGGCTGGCGGCAGAGGGGTCCGGGAGGGTCATGGTGGTGGAATCCGTCAGGCTAGAATCGTGCGCATGTCGCAAGGACTGCTGAAAACGAGTGTAGCGCTGGCCTGCATGGTCATGCTGTCGGTCGGGTGCGGCCAGAAAGGGCCGCTGACCCTGCCCTCGCCCGAGGCGGCCACCGCGCCGCGCCCGGCGGCATCATCCAGCCAGATGACGCCCTAAAACAACACTCACCCCCAATTGCCGCAAAAAAACGACATTTTTGCGACCCATCATCAGAACAGGCCCACTGGCCCGTAGCACGCCTCGGCACGGCCTTGCGTGTTGTCGGCATCGGTCATGTAGGCCAGCGTGGTGATCCTGCCGGACGGCTCGCCGAACGCGAGCTCGAAGTCGGCGCGCACATCACGCTCGTGATGCCGCCAGGTGTTGAGCGGCCGGCGCCCCGACTCCACGACGATCTTGCGGATCCGATCGGTGCGACCGCTGACGATCACCGTGCCCACCGGCGCGCGGGCGTCCCAGACATACATCAGCGTCGCATAAGGCGGCGCCTCGCCGGTGAGCGTGTGCACCAGCTCGAAGAGTGCGCGATTGCGCGCGGACAGGCGCGAGAGATCACCCTCGAAGCCCAGCACCACGCGGGCCACGGCATCATCATGGTCGGGATCGGTGACGCTCGCTCGGTCATCCAGATCGGCGGCCCACCAGGAAAAACGCAGTCGCTGCGCCCCCGCCTGGGCGACATCCCCCCGGCGGCGCCCGCGGGGGGCCGCGCGCTCGGCCTGGGCCTGGCTGCCGGGGCGCCCCTGCCGCTCTGCCGGCCGATAGAGGGTCTCGCGCTTGCCCGGCAGGGTCTGTGCGGTCCACTCGGACGGACCAGTCGTCCCGCCGGGCGGCGGCACGGAAGGCCGCGGCTCCGGCGTCGTGCAGCCCGCGAGCATCAGCATCCCCACCCCGCACGCCGCAGCGCGCCAGCCCATCATCATCGCCTGGAACCGTATCATGGAACACCGAAGTATCAGTCCGCCTAACCAAAGCAAAAAGGCCACCCGAAGGTGGCCTTTTTCATCTTCGATGTTCAAGCCTGCCCGGGGCAGGCGAGAAATCAGAAGGCGTGGATCATGCCGAAGTCGTAGCCGGTCTTCTCGGTCGTCTTGACCACGTCGTTGACGCGGGTGACATCCGTGTACAGCTGGGTGCGCTTCGACAGGTTGTGACGATAGCCGAGCGAGACCTTCTTGGCCGTAGACGCCGACTCAACCTTGTGCTGAGCGTAGCCAGCCAGGATCTGGCCAGCGGCGCTGACGTTGTAGGTCAGG
>JAUPVD010000348.1 GCA_030917225.1 Pseudomonadota bacterium | reverse complement strand
TTGCCCATCAGCACCAGCGTGATGACGGCCGCCGAAGCCTCGAAATAGACATGGCGATGTTCGAAGCCAAAGAGGGTGACGACCGCCGAAAAACCCCAGGCCATGGTGGTGCCCAGCGCTACCAGCACATCCATGTTGGCACCGCTCCAGCCGCCGCCGCGCAGCGCTTTCCAGCCGCCGTCGTAGAAGCGCCAGCCGATCCAGAACTGGACCGGCGTCGCCAGCAGCAACTGCAGCCAGCGCGGGATCGGATCGTGCATCACCGAAGGCGTTTCGTTGCCAGCGTGGCCGGCATGCTCACCGAGATCGGCAGGAGCTGCGGCATCGCCAAACAGGCCGAACATCCACAGCATCTGCAGCACCAGCGGCAGGGTCAGCACCGCAGAAATCCAGAAGCGCCGCAACTCGGCGCGATAGGCGGCAAGCTTGCGCGCCTTGTCTTCCTCGCGCGAACGGTCGTCGACAACGCGTGCATGGAAACCGGCCTTCTCGATCGCAGTAATCAGCGAGGCATGATCGGCAAGGCCCGCGACGAAGCGGACGCGGGCGCGCTCGGAGGCGAGGTTGACAGCAGCTTCGACACCGTCGATGCGCTTCAGCACTTTCTCGATTCGCGCCGCACAGGCTGCGCAAGTCATGCCCTCGATGGCCAGCTCGACGGTCTGCGGCGGCACACCAAAGCCGGCCTTTTCGATGGCAGCAACGATCTGTGCCGGCGCGGTATCGCTGCCGGAGAGCTGCACCTGCGCACGCTCGGCAGCGAGATTGACGCTGGCAGCCACCCCGGGCAGGCGGTTAAGTACTTTTTCGATGCGGGCCGCGCAGGCTGCGCAAGTCATGCCGGACACCGGCAGATCGATGCGCCGTGCAGGTTCGTTATTTGCCGGTCCGGTCATTTCACCAGCAGGACGGGGCAATGGGCGAGCCGCAGCACGCGGTGTGCGACGGAACCGAGCACCGCATCGGCGACGGCACTGCGTCCCTGATTGCCCATGACGATCAGGTCGCAGCCAAGTTCGGCAGCAACGCGGGCAACGACGTCGGCCGGCTCGCCGACATGGATGTGGCGGGTAAAGGCGACGCCGGCCGCAGCCAATGCGCTTTCCGCCGAGGCCAGATGCGGCAGGCTTTCTTCCCGGTGGTAACTCTCCAGACTGTCGTGGCCGATGTGCGACTGCACCCGGCCGATCGGGATCGGTGGATGCACGTAGAGCAGATGCACCTCCGGCAAGTTCCGCCACTCACCGATACGTGCGATCAGCTGGGCTACGGCACGGTCGGAGCATCCTGACCCATCAACTGCCATCAAAAACTTCATCGCCAACTCCTGTTCATTCACGTTACCTGCAGCAGGCGCCAGGCGCCGATCAATCCCCAGACACCAAACCCGGCCACCAGCAGCCCGGCCACCAACCGTACCACCGGTTGCTGCACCAGATGCTTCAGGCGCGCCAGCAGATACCCGGCCAGCAGCAAATTGGGCAGCGTCCCGAGGCCAAACGCCAGCATCAGCAGCGCTCCTTTTTCCGCAGAGCCCGATGTCAGCGCCGTGGCCAGCGCGCTATAGACCAGGCCGCAGGGCAGCCAGCCCCACAGCAGACCGAGGGGAAAAGCCTGCAGCGGCGTCCGCGCCGGCACAAAGCGACGCGTCAGCGGCTGGATGCGTCGCCAGAGATTCTGGCCGATCCGCTCGGTGAAGGCCAGCGCCCGGGTCACGCCCATCAGGTAGAAACCGAGCGCTATCAGCATCAGGTTGGCGAGAACGTACAGGGCAAGACGAAGCGGCAACTGGCCCGAGAGTGCCAACGAAAGCCCGCCGAGCGCACCGACAAGAGCGCCAGCCGTGGCATAGGAAAGGATGCGTCCGAAGTTGTAGGCCAGATGCAGCGTCAGCCGGGCGGGGCCGCCCATGGACAGCGCGCCGACAATGCCGCCGCACATGCCGACACAATGCGTGCCGCCGAGTAGGCCAACAAGGAAAAGCGCAAGAAAACCGGAATCGGACATCTACTGCCGTGAGCTTGGGATCGAGAGTTGCAGTTTACCTGCTCCCGACACCGAAGCTGCGACTAGATTACCTTGGAGTAGCGGGTGCGCTGGCGGTCAGCGCGCAGGTAGCGGTCGAAGACCATCGAGATGGCGCGCACCAGCATGCGGCCGGGGGGCAGCACGGTGATCCACTTGTCGTCGACCTTGACCAGCCCGGCCGCCTGCATTTCCTTGAGATCACCGAGTTCCTCGGCAAAATACTTGCGGAAATCGATCAGGTGGGCAATTTCGATCGACTCGATCGACAGTTCGAAGTGACACATCAGCGCCTGGATGATGGCGCGGCGCAGGATGTCGTCGGCGTTCAGCTCGATGCCGCGATACACCGGCAAAACACCGTTGTCGAGGCGGTCGTAGTACTCGTCGAGGGTCTTGACGTTCTGTTCGTAGGTCGGCCCGACCTTGCCGATGGCCGAGATGCCGAAGGCCAGCAGGTCGCAGTCGGCGTAGGTCGAGTAGCCCTGGAAATTGCGATGCAGCCGCCCCTGGCGCTGGGCGACCGCGAGTTCGTCGTCCGGCTTGGCGAAGTGGTCCATGCCGATATAGACATAGCCGGCCTCGGTCAGCTTGCGGATGGCCAGCGCGAGAATCTGCAGGCGCGTGTCGGCGGTCGGCATATCCTCGTTGAGGATGCGGCGCTGCGGCTTGAACAGGCTCGGCAGGTGTGCGTAGTTGTAGATCGACAGACGGTCCGGGTCCATCGCCAGCACGCGTTCGAGCGAGCGGTTGAAGCCCATCACCGACTGGTGCGGCAGGCCGTAGATCAGATCGATCGATACCGACTTGAAACCGTTGTCGCGCGCAGCACGAATGACGGTCTCGGTTTCCTCTTCGGTCTGGATGCGATTGACGGCCTTCTGCACCTTCTCGTCGAAATCCTGAACACCGACGCTCATGCGGTTGAAACCAAGCTCGCCGAGCAGCGCGACCGTCGTGGCATCAACCTTGCGCGGATCGACTTCGATCGAAAATTCGCCATCGTCGAGCAGGCGAAAATGCTTCTTCGTGGCATCCATCAACTGCCGCATTTCGTCGTGCGACAGGAAAGTCGGCGTGCCGCCACCCCAGTGGAGTTGCAGCACATCCCGTTCGCCATCCAGGTACTCGCTTTGCAGCGCCAGTTCTTTTGCCAAATATTTCAGGTACTTGGCAGAACGCCCGTGATCCTTGGTGATGATCTTGTTGCAGGCACAGTAGTAGCAGATGGTGTTGCAGAAGGGGATGTGAAAGTATAATGACAGCGGTCGGCTGATGCCGCCAATGTTTCGCTTGCCGAGCCAAAGCCTGTAGGCTTCCGCATCGAAAGCTTCAACGAACCGGTCTGCCGTCGGATAAGACGTGTATCGTGGACCGTTGATGTCGAAACGGCGGATGATCTGCGGATCAAAGACGAGGTCAGGTGAAGCGAAATTCATTGGTATCAAGCCGTAAGCGTGCAGCAAATTATCAGGTGACCGGAAACGGTACACATTGACTTGGATCAAAGGGGCTTTAGACCCCGCTTTTTGACCCCTATAAATTGCTGGAGTGGCAATGCCCAACAGAAAAGCTGCACAACCCATTTCGCTGGCAGTAGTGAAAACCGCCTGCTCGAATTGCAACCTGCATGAACTGTGCCTCCCGCTGGGCCTGTCGCACGAGGAAGTTGAAAAGCTCGACGAAGTGGTCTCGGCACGCAGACGCCTCAAGCGCGGCGAGCATCTTTACCGCGCTGGCGAAGAATTCAACTCGATCTACGCGATTCGCAGCGGCTTCTTCAAGACCGACGTGCTGCTCGAAGACGGGCGGGAACAGGTTACCGGCTTCCAGATGACCGGCGAATTGCTTGGCCTGGACGGCATCAGCACCGAGCAGCATTCCTGTAACGCCGTGGCGCTGGAAGACAGTGAGGTCTGTACGATCCCCTTCTCGAACCTCGAAGGGCTGTCACGCGAGATCAAGACCCTGCAGCACCACTTCCACAAGGTGATGAGCCGAGAAATCGTTCGTGACCACGGCGTCATGATGCTGCTTGGCACGATGCGCGCCGAGGAACGCCTGGCGGCTTTCCTGCTCAACCTGTCGCAGCGCTTTACCGCTCGCGGCTACTCGCCGGCCGAGTTCTACCTGCGCATGACACGGGAAGAAATCGGCAGCTACCTCGGCCTCAAGCTGGAAACCGTCAGCCGCGCCTTCTCGCGCTTCCAGGAAGAAGGCCTGATTGCGGTGCAGCAGAAACACATCCGCATTCTCAACATTACCGGTCTCAAGCAGCTGATGAGCCACCACCCGCGCAACTGAAACTTACAGCGCGCGCGTTTCGGCTAGGCGCTTACCGAACCAGCCAGGCCAGAAAGCCGAGCGGATCGCGCGTCAGGGCGACCGTCACGATGTAGGCAAAAGCCATCATTGCGGCAATGAAGAAGCCGGCACGCAAGGTTTTCGTGCGGCCGCGCTTGAGCGCCACCATACCCAGCAGGATGTAGGCCAGCAGACCGAAGAATTTTGCCGTCAGCCAGCTTTGCGCAAACGGGTACTGCTCGCTGAGGATCGCCATGGCGATCGCGCTCCCGAGCAGGACAGTATCCACCACATGCGGCAGCACCTTCAGCCAGCGTCTCGCCAGTAATGGCGAATCGCCAAGCATGAGCAGACCGCGCAGAAAGAAACCCGTCCCGGAAACAAGGACGGCGGTGACATGCAGATGCTTCAGTAGCGTGTAGCTCATGATTTAGCCCGGTCGTCCATCGGGGCGGGGTTTGACATACATCAGCAGGTGTACCCGGCTCCACATGCCGAATACCAGCAACCAGCCCAGCGCACTCAGCCAGATCAGGTTGGTCACACCGGCCCAGACCAGCCATTCACCCGCCAGGCGCAGCAAGATCACCCCCTGGAACATCCAGAACAGCCGCCAGGCCCAGACATCGGAAGAAATCAGTCGGCCGGAATGCCCCAGCGTCACGCGCGTCGCCATGCCGAGCAGGATCGAACCGAAATAGCCGACAGTCAGGGCATGCAGCGGCGCCCGCCCACCGGCGCCCTGCCCCGGCAGGAAAACCTCGGTAGCCCCCTGCAAGGCAAAGAGCAGGAACGCCACTCCCAGCCACAGCCCGGCCACATGGTGCATGGCCAGCAGATGGGAAACGAAGACCTTGTGGATCTGCCAGCGCCAGGCCAGCCAGAAGACCGTTCCCGCGCCGACCAGGTCGGCAGGCCAGAACCAGGCACGCAGCTCGGCGACAACGCCCAGGGCGTGCAGGAGGCAACTGGCCAGCACGATCCAGAACGGGCGTAGGGAACGATACTCGACATAGCCGCGCACGACGCTGCCGGAAAAGAAAGGCAGCATGCGATAAGTGACCGTGAAGAAGACCGGTACCAGGAAAAGCCAGAGGCCGATCTCGCTGGCCGCCTGGATCAGCACCGCATCACGACGTGCCAGCGCCAGCGCATAGAGCGTGACGCCGACGATACCGGCAGACAGCGCCGACAGGACAACCCAGGCATGAACCTTGTGATCGCTCATCGAGGCCCGCACGCTGGAAAACAGCGACCACGTACCGAAGGCCCAGCCGAGGGCAACAATGATCAGGCCGACGGGCATCAGCGCCGCGACAAACAGGAAACCGGCGTAGAACAGCAGCCAGCCAACAACCAGCAGGACGAAGGCCGGCACGAACTGCCCCTGCGCCAACGGCCCCTGCCCCACCCATTTCGGCAGGGCGGTCATCAGGAAACCGAAAACGAAAAAGGAGAACAGGCCGTAGATCATCAATGCCGCGTGCAGCCAGAGTGCCGGCACCGGCCAGACCGGCGGCGTGTAGAGCCCGGCATAGCGGGCGCCAAGATCCACTGCCCAGAAGAGCATGGTCAGCAGTGTCTGCAACGCACCGGCAAAGAACATCACCCGATGCGGCGCTGAAAAGAATACAGGTGCCAGCTTCATGCCCCGCCCCCGGTTGACAGTGCCGCAAGGCGCGCATCCACCAGTGCAGCATGGCGGCGGTAGACACCCACGGCAGACAGAAGATTCGCCGCCAGCAGTCCGCTCGCCAGCAGCATGGCCAGTCCGGCCAGTTGCGCCAGAACCGGTGGCCAGACCGTCGCCACCACCAGCAGCAGGCAGCTCGCCTGGTGGGCGCGCAGGTGGCGCTTCATCGGCGCTTCGGCAAGCACCGCCTTCATGTTCGGCGCAACCACTTTTCCTTGACCCCGATTTTGCAGATGCAGCCAGACGAGGAAAGGAACGATTTTGTAGAGCATGCCGATGATCACCGACATGAAACCGCCAGCAAGCACCAATACACCGAAGAGGAGTGGCCAGGCTGGCCAGTCGGCCAGCGCCGGCACCAGATACACCGTGCACCACAGTGCGCACGCCGCAAGACCGGCGAACATCGCCCCCCGCCAGAGACGCTGCGTCACATCCGGCCGCGCCCGCTTGCTGCGCGACTGCAGCCAGAGGGTGATGGCACAGAATCCCGCTCCCAGCCAGACGAGCATCGCCTGCAGGGCATCGGCAAGGGCCGGAACTGGCCAGATGACAACCAGACTGGTGGCCGTCACGGCGCCAATCAACAGAAGGCCAAAGTGCCGGCTGAACCACGTCGGGTACCCGGGCGTCAGCTGGAACATCGGCACCACGACGTAGGCCACAGCAGAAAGAAGACCCAGCCCCCAAGCCGCCAGAGCCCAGTTAACGTGGAGTTGCGTGACGGCGATGACCGGCAGCGACCAACGCCCCTCAAGCGCACCGACCAGGCACAGGCCGAGCGCCAGCACCACGACCAGCGCACCCAGTGCCAGTTTGAAGCCACCGATACTGGCGCTGCTCGAAGGCACGGCACGCAGCGAAAGCGCCGTCATGAACAGGAACGAACCAAGGCCGGCAGCAAGCAGCAGCATGGCCAGCGGGAAAGCATGCGGCGACAGCCCGAGGAAACCCGCCACGAGGACCAGCACGCCACTCGCAAAGAGCGCATGCACGGCACCGGCCACGGCCAGCGGATGGCGCAGGTTGGCGCCGGCCACCACCGGCAGGATCTGGATCATGGCGCCGAGCATCACCTGCAGCACGAAGCCGGCAGCGATCAGGTGGGTCAGCGCCAGCGCGCCAGGCGTCCAGCGAGAAGTGAGGAGTTCCGGGCCATCGACCAGCAGCAGCAGGCCGGCCAGACCCGAAAACAGTGGTGCGGTGAGGAAGAAACGGAAAGGCGCCGCAAT
>JAUPVD010000347.1 GCA_030917225.1 Pseudomonadota bacterium | reverse complement strand
TTTTCTGCTGATACCTTGCAGCGCTGTTCAGGCTTGCATCTGCCGACGACGACGCGCCACTGCGCCCATCAGCCCCAGCCCCGCAAGCATCAGCGCATAGGTCTCCGGCTCGGGAACGGCGAGCACGTTGAAGGCCGCATCGGCAATAATCCTGTGGCCCAGTGCCGTCGGGTGGATCGAATCCCAGAACAGGTAGCTGTCCGGCGTACAACCCACCGAAGAAATGCAGGCATTGGTGACGTTGGTTAACCCGTAGGCACTCGGGTGAGCCACCGCATCGCTAAGCAGCGCGAACGTGTCCAGGGTACGGATCGTGCTGCCGACCAACCCGCCACGCAGGCCCCCGATGGTCGTATCGAAATATGAATTGAATAGCATCGAACCGCCGGTAGCTACGGCAACGTTATTGCCTGCGATCGCTTCCGGCGTCAGCCCGAGATTGGGCAGATTCATCACCAGGAAATTACGGGCGCCTTCTGCATACAGCCCTTGAACAGCACTGGAAATACCGTTCAGCGCAGCACCAATGCCGGCCGCGCTGGGATTCGCGCGCAAATCATTGGCGCCCGCCCAAAGCACGTAAAGCGCATTCGAATCGGCCGGGCCGCTCAAACCGCGGAAGGTGCTGACCTGTGTTCCAAGATCGGTTGCATAACCATTGATAATTGAGCCGGCCGCAGCCGTCGCACCGCCGAAAGCATAGTTGGTCCCGCCCGCCAAGGAAGGCGCTGCAGAGAACCCGAGCGAGCTGGCCAGATTTTCAGCATAGGTCGGACCATTCGAAAAACGTCCGTTGTAATAGGGCGCCGGCGGATAAGTCCCTCCGGTCAGGGCAAAGACATTGCCGCTATCCGAAAGACTGTCGCCAAACACATACATGTTGCTGTAAGCCGAAGCAGAACCGGCAGAAGCAATGCCAGCTGCCAGAAGCAGGCCAGCGAGCATCTTGCGCATCGAAAACTGGGGCATGGCGGCATTCCTCATGAGGGGGGGGTGTATGGCATTGGAATGGATCGACAACAACTCCACAATAGTCCGAAAGAACTAATCCCGGAGCACGCTCAAAACACTGGAAAAAGAGGCTCCAGCAAAAAAATCGGGCGCCCGAAGGCGCCCGAAGAGGAGGGTGTTGCTGGGAGGTAACTTAGTGGTGGTAAGCCGATTCGCCGTGCGAGGTGATGTCCAGGCCTTCGCGCTCTTCTTCTTCCGGCACGCGCAGACCGATGACCACATCGACCAGTTTGAAGGCAACGATGGAAACCACAGCCGACCAGACGATGACCGTACCGACGCCCCACAGCTGGCTGATCACCTGCGCGGTCATGTCGTAGTCGCCGACCTTGTTGGCCACATAGTCATAGACGCCGGTACCGCCGAGCGACGGCGCTGCAAAGACACCGGTCAGGATGGCACCGAGGATGCCGCCGACGCCGTGCACACCGAACACGTCGAGCGAGTCGTCCGCACCGAGGATGCGCTTCAGGCCATTGACGCCCCAGAAGCAGACCACGCCGGCGAGCAGGCCGATGACGATGGCGCCGATGACACCGACGAAGCCGGCCGCCGGGGTGATCGCCACCAGGCCGGCCACGGCACCGGAAGCAGCACCCAGCATCGAGGGCTTACCCTTGAGCAGCCATTCGGCGAACATCCAGGACAGTGCCGCACAGGCGGTAGCGGTCCAGGTGGTGACCATGGCCAGGGCAGCGCCGCCAGAGGCTTCGAGCGCCGAGCCGGCGTTGAAACCGAACCAGCCGAACCACAGCAGCGAGGCGCCGATCATGGTGAAGGTCAGGCTGTGCGGGGCCATCGATTCGCGACCGTAACCAACACGCTTGCCGATCAGGAAGGCGCCAACCAGGCCGGCGACGGCAGCGTTGATGTGCACCACGGTACCGCCGGCGAAGTCGAGCGCACCCTTCTGGAACAGGAAGCCCGCCGTCTTGCCTGCGGCTTCACCCGCAGCGGCATCGATGTAGGCATCCGGACCCGCCCAGTACCAGACCATGTGTGCCATCGGCAGGTAGGAGAGGGTGAACCAGATGACCATGAACACCAGCACGGCCGAGAACTTGATGCGCTCGGCGAAGGCGCCGACGATCAGGCCGCAGGTGATCGCCGCGAAGGCGCCCTGGAAGATGATGTAGGCGTACTCGGAGATGACCACACCCTTGGAGAAGGTCGCCACCACGGAGTCGACGGTAACCCCCTTGAGGAAGAGCTTGTCGAGCGTGCCGAAGAATCCGCCCCCCTCGGTAAAGGCCACGGAGTAACCGTAGACAACCCAGAGCAGGCTGATCAACGCGAAGGTGACAAAGACCTGCATGAGCACCGAAAGCATGTTCTTCGTGCGGACGAGACCGCCATAGAACAGTGCCAGGCCAGGGAGCGACATGAGGATGACCAGCGCAGCGCTGATCATCACCCAGGCGTTGTCACCCTTGTTGGCCACCAGCACCGGCGCGGCGGCCGGTGCAGCTTCGGTCGCCACCGCAGCAGCGGCCGCCGGAGCGGTTGCCGCAGGCGCGGAGGCGGCGGGGGCCGCCATCTTCTCCTCGGCCCAGGCCGGGGAGCCGACAAGTACGGCACCCACGAGGGCAAGTGTTGCAAAAATGCGCTTCATGATGTCGCTCCTTAGAGGGCTTCCTCACCGGTTTCGCCGGTGCGGATGCGGATCACTTGTTCAACGGGGAAGACGAAAATCTTGCCGTCACCGATCTTGCCGGTGCTGGCGGATTTCTCGATGGCTTCGATCACCTGGTCGACAACGTCGTCCTTGACCGCCGCCTCGATCTTCACCTTGGGAAGAAAATCGACGACATATTCAGCGCCGCGATAGAGCTCGGTATGGCCCTTCTGCCGACCGAAGCCCTTGACCTCGGTGACGGTGATGCCCTGCACGCCGATGGCAGACAGCGCTTCACGCACTTCGTCGAGCTTGAACGGCTTGATGATTGCGGTTACGAGTTTCATGATGGTCCTCTGCTGGGATCAGGGCTTGCGTTAGAAAGTACGGGAGACCGACAGCACGGCGATGCCGCGACCAGCATCCTTCTTGCTGCTGGAGAGGTCGGCCGTGCCGTTGTCGTCCTGCCAGGACTTGGCGAAGCAGTAGGGCTGGTAGTCGGAAACCGTAGCGGCACGGTTCTTCGAGCAGGTGCCTTCGGCATTGGTATCGACATACGACAAGCCGACCACCCAGCCGCTGAAGTCCTTGGTCACGCCAATCTTCCAGTCGGTGTAATCCGCATTCTTCATGTTCTGGGCCGACAGGTGGCCGACATGGCCGTTGATGCCCCAGCCATCGCCCAGGTCATAGGTCGCCGACAGGTCAAGGTAGTGCGTACCCTTGGTGTTCTTGCCGGTCGAGGTGCCGGTGGAATCCCAGCCGCGCAGCGAGAAGTAGTCATCCATCGAGTGGTAGTACTTCAGCGACACGGTCTTCCACGAACCGCCGATATAGAGCTCCTTGTTGGTCACGGCGCCCTTGTCGGCCTTGGTACCCAGCGAACGACCCTCGGAGCCCGGGTAGTAATAGACGATGCCGCCGAGATCCAGACCCCAGTCACCCCAGGTCTTCTTCCAGCCGCCGTAGAAGTCCATTTCCAGGTTGCCGTCCGGGAAACCGGCGCCGGAGCTGACGTTCGAGTTCCAGTTACCGGCGTACAGGCCGCTCTCATGGGCGTAGTCGAAACCACCCTGCAGGGCCGGCTTGCCATAGGTCTGGTCGATACCGCGGAAGCGGTAGCTGGAGAACAGGCCGACGTTGGCGGTCAGCGTGTGCGGGCTAGCCGGGGCAGCTTCGGCTGCCGGGGCGGCGGTCTGGGCGAAAGCCGGGGCAGCAAAGGCGGAAGCCAGGGCGGTGGCAATGAGCAGTTTTTTCATAATGGACTCCACGAGCAGTTGATAGTTGAAATGAAAAGTTTGCGTTTCTAACTAGCATCAGCCGTGCCAGAAAATTTCACCTTTAAAATCAATGCCATGTTGCCGCGCACAAATCCTGTCGCAAATTATCTGCACCGACGCGGTGCGCTGAACGGTGTGCACGCGCCAGCTCGGTGCGGCCGGAAGCCGGCAAATCTGCTGTGCTAAACTCGGCCGCTCCCCATCTGGCTCATGGCAGGAAAACACGATGCTCGACCCGAAGATTTTTGAAGAACTGAACGCACGCCTGTCGGCATTGATCGCCGCCAGCCCGGCCCGCGATATCGAAAAGAACGTCAAGGCCGTGCTGGCCAGCATTTTCGAGAAGATGGACCTGGTCACCCGCGAAGAATTCGACATCCAGTCGCAGCTGCTGGCACGCACCCGGGAGAAACTGACAGCACTGGAAGCCCGCGTCAGCGAGCTGGAAAAGAACCAGAAGCCGACGGCGCAGAAGTAAGCACGCATGCCACTGGCCATCGTCCGCAGCCGGGGTCTGGACGGCCTCGCCGCGCCGGCGGTGGCGGTGGAAGTCCATCTTTCCGGAGGCTTGCCCTCGGTCACCCTGGTCGGCCTGCCCGACACCGAAGTCAAGGAAGCGCGCGACCGCGTGCGCGCCGCACTGATCAACTCCGGCTTCGAATTTCCGGCCAAGCGCATCACCATCAACCTGGCGCCGGCCGATCTGCCGAAAGAATCCGGCCGCTTCGACCTGCCCATCGCCCTCGGCATTCTCGCCGCCTCCGGCCAGATACCGGCGGATCAACTCGAAGCCCATGAATTCGCCGGCGAGCTTTCGCTTTCCGGCGAGCTGCGGCCGATTCGCGGCGCACTGGCCATGGTGCTGGCCGCAGACGGCGAAACCGATGGCCGCTCCCGCAGCTTCGTCCTGCCCGCAGAAAGCGCCGCCGAAGCCGCATTGGTCAGCCCGGACAGTGTTTTTGCCGCCACCAGCCTGCTCGCCGTGTGCGCCCACTTGCGTGGCGACGAGCCACTACCAAGAGCCTCCGCCACCACCGGCGAATCTCCGGCGCAGCACCCCGACCTGGCGGAAGTTCGCGGCCAGGCGCAGGTCAAGCGCGCCCTCGAAATCGCCGCCGCCGGCGGGCACTCACTATTGATGTCCGGCCCGCCGGGCAGCGGCAAATCGATGCTCGCCGCGCGTCTGCCGGGCTTGCTGCCAGCGCTCGACAATCAGGCGGCGCTGGAATCGGCCGCCGTCCTCTCGCTGGCCGGGCAGTTCCGTCCCGCCCGCTTCGGCCAGCGCACCTTCCGCAGCCCGCACCATACGGCTTCAGCCGCCGCCATGGTCGGTGGCGGCAGCACGCCGCGACCAGGCGAAATTTCGCTGGCCCACCACGGCGTCCTCTTCCTCGACGAACTGCCCGAGTTCGACCGGCGCGTACTCGAATCGCTGCGCGAACCGCTCGAAAGCGGCCATATCCACATCTCCCGCGCCGCCCGCCACGCCGAATTTCCGGCGCGCTTCCAGCTCGTGGCGGCAATGAACCCGTGCATGTGTGGCT
Source organism: Pseudomonadota bacterium (assembly GCA_030917225.1). Lineage (GTDB taxonomy): Bacteria > Pseudomonadota > Gammaproteobacteria > Burkholderiales > Rhodocyclaceae > Proximibacter. The sequence goes on along the minus strand of JAUPVD010000347.1, from coordinate 837 downwards.
GGCATGGTGACGTTTCCGGCCGCTGCCGCTGCACGCCGGATCAGGTCACGCGCTATCGCGGCAAGCTCTCCGGCCCGCTGCTCGACCGCATCGACCTCACCGTCGAAGTACCCGCCGTACCGGCCGAAGCATTGCAGCAAAAGCCGGACGGCGAATCCTCGGCCACGGTGCGCGACCGCGTCAGCGCCGCCCTCGGCCGCCAGATGGTGCGCCAAGGCAAGCCCAACGCCCGCCTGAGCACCAAGGAAATCGACCACCACTGCCAACCCGATGCAGCCGGCGCCGCCCTGCTGAAACAGGCCGCAACCCGGCTCGGTCTTTCCGCCCGCGCCTTCCACCGCGTGCAAAAAGTGGCCCGCACCATCGCCGACCTCGCCGGCACTGAGCAAATCGGCGCTGCACACATCGCCGAGGCGGTGCAGTTGCGCCGGCAGGCCAATTGAAAAATTTAACCACGGCGGACACAGCGCACATGCCGCAAAGCAAATCCCGTGAGGCGGCGAAAATCAAGCGTTTCGTCTTTCCGCTGTGAACGCCGTGCACGCCGTGGTTAATCGCTTTTGAAACAAGCCCCTTCCATGAGCCCACCGCTCTCCGACCGCAGCATCGCGCTGCTGCTGGCGGCCTTGTCCGCGCTGGGGCCGTTCTCGATCGACACCTACCTGCCATCGTTTCCCGAGATGGCGGAGAACCTGAACGCGACGCCGCTGCAGGTGCAGCAGACGCTCTCCGCCTACCTGATCCCCTTTGCCGTCATGGCCCTGTGGCACGGTGCCATCTCCGACGCCCTTGGTCGCCGCCGCGTCATCCTCTGGGCGCTGGCCCTGTTCGGCATCG
>JAUPVD010000025.1 GCA_030917225.1 Pseudomonadota bacterium | reverse complement strand
GCAGCGCTGCGCGATCGCGCCTATTCGGAATGGTGGCAGCGCTTCTCGATCCGCCTCGTCGGCTATGTTGGCCTGCTGCTGCTGTTGGGTACGCTGATCAACCGTTTTGTGACGCGTCGCTTGGCGCAGCTCGAACGTTCTGCCGAGCGGGTCGCCAGTGGCGAATACGACGCGCGCTGCCCGGTCGAGGGAGACGATGAAGTGGCGTCGCTTGGCCGCTCGTTCAACGCCATGGCCGAGGCCATCGAACGTGACAACATGGAGCTGGCGCAGCATCGCGAAAACCTGGAGGGCCTGCTGGCCGCCCGGACGCAGGATCTGCTTGCTGCCAACGCCGACCTCGCGCGTTCCCGCGATGCTGCGGAAGCCGGCAGCCAGGCAAAGAGCGCTTTCCTCGCCAACATGAGCCACGAGATACGCACGCCGATCAACGCCATCACCGGCATGGCCTATCTCATGAAGCGGGACGACTCGTTGCCGCCCAAGCAGTATGATCGGCTGGAGAAGATCGATGATGCCGCGAAGCATCTGCTGGGCATCATCAACAACGTGCTCGACCTCTCCAAGATCGAGGCCGGCAAGCTGGTTCTGGAAGAGGTGTCGGTGCTTCCGGCCGCCATTCTCGACAACGTCGTGTCGATGCTGGCCGAGCGGGCGCAGGCCAAGGGTGTTGCGCTTCGCATCGAGGCTGTGCCCTTACCCTCCGGCCTGTACGGCGACGCAACGCGCCTGACACAGGCACTGCTCAACTATGCCGGCAATGCGATCAAGTTTACCGACCACGGTTCCGTGACCCTGCGCCTGCGCTGTCTCGATGAGTGCGAAGACTCGGTATTGCTGCGCTTCGAGGTTCAGGATACCGGCCCCGGCGTTGACCAGGACACCCTGGTGCGGCTCTTCGGGATGTTCGAGCAGGCGGACAGTTCGACTACTCGCAAGTACGGCGGCACCGGACTTGGCCTGGCATTTTCCCGCCGCATCGCCGAATTGATGGGCGGCGAGGCGGGCGTGGAAAGCGCGCTCGGGCAGGGCAGCACTTTCTGGTTTTCTGCCCGTCTGCGACGGGGTGCCACAGCGGTGGTTTCCGATAGAGTCGGGCTGCCGCCTTCGTTGTCGCCGGAGGAGCGCCTGATTCGCGATTTTGGCGGGAGAAGAGTGCTGCTGGTCGAGGATGACGTGATCAATCGCGAGGTGGCGCTTGAACTGCTTGGCGATCTTGATCTGGTGGTCGACGTGGCTGAGGATGGTGTCAAGGCTGTGGAATGTGCGACCCGCCAAGCCTACGACATGATCCTGATGGATTTGCAGATGCCACGCATGGACGGCCTTGAGGCGACCCGGCGTATTCGCCAGTTGCCGGGCAGTTCTGCCGTGGTCATTCTGGCCATGACCGCCAACGCGTTTTCGGAAGACCGGGAACGATGTGCGGAAGCCGGCATGAACGATTTCGTCGCCAAGCCCGTAGATCCGGAACTGCTGTTCGCCACGATGCTCAAGTGGTTCGAAAGCAGGCCTGCCGCCTGAGCAGGCCCCGTTCGCTTAACTTCCAGAGGTAGAAACAAAGAGGGCTCCCGGGGCCGAAGGGGCGGCCACCGGGAGCCCGGCCGGCTTGGGGCCGGCGCAGTCCTCAGAGGGAGGAGACTTGATAACCTGGTATCGGGTGTGCGCCCTGGAAGTGCCGGTAGGTCATCGCGAGTTCTGTCGCGTGTTCCGTGCGGCCGTGCGCCAAGGCTAGTTCAATATCGTCAAGAATCATGGTGTGCAGTTTCACCACACCGTCGTTGCTTTTCAGCAACTCGCAGCCGATCTCGGCGGCCACAATCACGGGAACATGTTCGTGTTCGGCAATCGCCTCAACTTCGTCCTGTTCCAGTTCACAGAAATCCAGACAGTCGTCCAAGCAAAGCATGGGCATTCTCCTTTGGTACATGCGGCAAGCGGGTTTCCCCCGTCTGTTTGCATTGCAGCATGCATCGGTTCATTGCCCGCTTTGTGAGATGTGCCGATGAGAAAGCGTCGGCTTGTGGGTGCGGTCTGAGTTGAGCATAGTCCACCATCCCTCAAAGGCAAGCCCGGTTTCTCCGCATTTCAACGCGCATCAAAATATTCCATGAGGAACGACTTTTGCTCCGCGTTTGCCCTTCCGGAGGCGCCGGGACGTCGGTAGTCCTCAGCGGGAAAGCATCGGCAAGGGGTGGGTGCCACGGAAGTTCCGGTAGGTGTCCGCCAGTTCATTGGCGTGGTTGATCCGGCCACGGTTCAGCGCGAGTTGGATGTCGTCGAGCATCATCACATGCAGACGGGCAACGCCGTCTTGTGATTGCAGCAGCTTGCAGCCGAGTTCGGCGGCGACGACGATGGAAACCTGCTCGTGTTCGGCGATTGCCGCAACCTCATCTGATTCGAGGTCGCAGGAATCAAGGCGGTTTTCAATACAAGGCATAGATGATCTCCAATC
>JAUPVD010000346.1 GCA_030917225.1 Pseudomonadota bacterium | reverse complement strand
GGCCCTGCTGGCAGCGTTTTCGCAAGGAACGCATCAGGTCGACCACAAGGAAGCCAAAGCCGCCGTTCGCGACGCCCAGTTCAACCCGATGGCGGACGGGCGGGCAAAACCTGCCATCTGGGCCGGCGCAGCCATTCTGCTGCTGACCATCGCCGGCGGTGCAGCCCTCCTCGCGTCTCGACAAGAAGCTCCCGCAACATCAGCGCCGCCACGTGAACCAGCATCCGCCATACCGGGCACAGCGCCAGGGGCCGGAGCTTCGCCACCAGCGACCAGCGAAAACGTGACGCCCTCGCCACCGGCCGCGACCGCCTCACCCGTCGCCGCAAGCACAGAGAAAAAACCGCCCGCGATACAAGCTTCAAACGCATCCGGTCTCGGCCCCATGACCACGGCGCACCTCGCCGCTTCGGAAACCTGGCTTCGGCAGACACGGGGGCACCACTATTTCATTCAGTTACTGAGCGTCGACGCCACCAACGCCAGAGAAGTCGAAGTCTTCCTTGTCACCTACGGCAGCAGTCTGGACGCCAGTCAGCTGCGGGTGTATAGATCAAGCTTGAGTGGGCGCGATCGGATCGGAGTCATCTTTGGCGACTTCGCAACACGCGAACAGGCAACTGCAGCAATCGGCACGCTGCCAAGCGCGCTTCAGGCAACGCAACCGTATCCGAGATCCGTCGCCAAACTGCGCTGAAATATAGAAAAATCATGCACTTGAAACCACGTATTAACGTGATATCATCAATGCATAATTGCACATAAGATCGGGACCAGTCCTATGACGCTTCGCCCTTTGAGCGTTTCCTTTGCTGCATTGCTGGTGGCGGCATGTTCAACTCCCACCATCAAGGCGCCATCGTCCGCTCACATCCAGGCCGATGATGTACCGTCGTCCAGTGCCGCCATTCCGCAGCCGGTAACCCAGACTCTTTCCGCCCCCAAGCCGCGCGCGCAGCCTAAAACTGAGACGTACAGCGTGGTGGTAAACAACGTCAAGGTGCACGACTTGCTGTTTGCGCTGGCCCGCGACGCCAAGATCAACGTTGATATTCATCCGGGCATCAATGGCTACGTCACCCTGAACGCCATTGACCAGACATTGCCACAACTGCTTAACCGGATCTCGAAGCAGGTGGATATGCGCTTCGAGATCGACGGTCAGAATCTCGTTGTCATGCCGGACTCCCCCTTCCTGCGTAGCTACCAGGTCAACTATGTGAACATGTCGCGCGATGTGACCTCGACCGTGTCGACGAACACGCAGATTGCTGCTGGCGGCATTCCCGGAGCGACTGGCGCCGCCGCACAGGTTGGCGGCAACGCATCCCGTATCCAGATCAAGAACGACTCGAAGCACCGGTTCTGGGAATCGCTCGAAAAGAACATCCGCGACATCCTCCAGGATACGGACAAGGAGCGGATCATCTCGCGCCGCTCTTCCGAATCGACGGAAGCCTCGATCCGGCAAAGCAATCTCAACGCAACAGCCGCAGGCAGTGGAGCTGTCGCGGGCGCCAACACGGCAGCGGGTGGCGCAGTCGCAGGAAGCGGCAACCAGGCCGCCCAATCGCAAGCAGCCGCCAATGCCCAAGGGCAACGCCAAAGCGACTCGAAGGATTATGAAACCGTCTTCGCGGCCAACGTGATCGTCAATACCGAGACAGGCGTCATCTCGGTGCGCGGCACCTCGCGTCAACATCAGAAGGTTCAGGAGTTCATCGACAAGGTCATCGGCAACGCTCGCCGCCAGGTCATGATCGAAGCCACTGTCGTTGAAGTCGTGCTGTCCGACGGCTATCAGCAGGGTATTGACTGGGCCAGGGTTGGGGCTGAAACAGGGTTCACGAGCCTGACCCTGCCAACGCTCCCCGCAGATCCGACAAGCACGATCAAGCCGTTCAGCCTTGTTTTCAAGAACCCGTCACGCAATCTGTTAGCCAATATCACCTTGCTGGAAGCATATGGAAACACCAAGGTGCTTTCCAGCCCGAAGCTTTCGGTAATGAACAATCAGACGGCGACGCTCAAGGTCACCGAGGATGTGGTGTATTTCAACGTCAAGGGAGATACGACCGCTGTCGGCAACAACGCTGCTGCGATCAAGTCCTTCACCACGACACCGCAAACAGTGTCAGTTGGTTTCTTCATGAGCGTGACGCCGCAGATCAGCGAAAGCGGCACCATCACACTGAATGTTCGTCCGTCGATTTCGAGCATCGCCAGTTTTGTCACCGACCCGAATCCGGATATTCCTGCGAACATCCCCAACAAAGTCCCCCAGATCAAGACCCGTGAAATGGAATCCGTGCTTCGCCTGGAAGAAGGTGAAATCGCCGTTCTCGGCGGACTCATGGAAGACAAAATAGTCGATCAGACTGGCCGCGTTCCCGGCATCGGCGCAATTCCGATATTTGGTGAGTTGTTCACCAATCGCAACAACGCAGCCCAAAAAACCGAACTGGTCGTTTTCATTCGTCCGACAGTCATCAGAGATCCGAGTGTCAGCGGCGACTTCTCGTCCCTAAAGGGAAATCTGCCGAACAAGGACTTCTTTGAAACGTCAGCCGTACACCAACCGTTCGGCATCAATCGCAGAGAAACCGGACAGCCGCCGCAATGAGCCTCCTTCTCGATGCGCTAAAGAAAGCCGAAGAAGCCAAACGCCTTTCGGCAACGAAAGGGAATGGCGCCACGGAAGCGACAACGCCCGCGCCCAATAACGCTGCCGCCGAGTTGAGCCTTGAGCCCGTCGGTTCGCCAGCATCGTCACCACTTCCCGACCTGTCGTTCCATCTCGACTCTCTCAACGCCGATCTGGCGGCTGTATCGACAGCCCCTCCGCTGCGAGGCGCACCACCTGCCGAACAGAAACGCCAACCTTTGGCGCCAGCGACCGAATCGACTGCCAAGCGCGAAGCTGCCCGTAACGTCTTTGCTGCCAAGAGAACCCCAAAACCCAATCGCAGCCTGCTCTGGATTGGACTGGCCGCCGCCAGCCTCGCCGCGGCCGGGATCGGCGCGTGGTTCTGGTGGCAACTGCAATCGGTCGGCAGCAACTCCCTGGCGACGCGCCCGGCATTGCCCGCTGCCCCTCAGCCACAGGCAACCGCCCCGGTGGTGGTGCCGCCACCGGCCATTGCACCGATAGTTCCACTGCAGGCTCCCGTTGCAGCCGAGCCTCAGTCGCTGCCTGAGCCAAGAACTGAAAAGTACGCGCCCGCCGCAGCTCCATCACCCACGCCGGAAAATCCGGTGCGCATAACACGCGGCGAGTTGCGCGTCGCCCCCGCCTTGGCCAAGGCCTACGATCAACTGCAGGCCGATGATCTCGTCGGAGCTGCGAAATCCTATGAACAGGTATTGCGTTCCGACTCGAGAAACACGGATGCCCTTCTCGGCATGGCAGCGATTTCCCTGAGACAAGGGCAACCGGGCATAGCCGAGGGCTGGTACATCAAGGCACTGGAGGCAGATCCGAAAGATGTCAATGCGCAGGCTGGTCTGATCAATCTGCGCGGGCAGACGGATCCAGCCCAGGCTGAAAGCCGGTTGAAAGGGCTGCTGGCAACACAATCGGAATCCGCCGCCCTCAATTTTGCCTTGGGCAACTTGTATGCTGCACAACGCCGCTGGCCAGAGGCACAACTCGCCTATTTCAATGCGCACACGGCCGACCCGGC
>JAUPVD010000345.1 GCA_030917225.1 Pseudomonadota bacterium | reverse complement strand
AGGCCGAGCAGAATCTGGTGGCCGCCAACGCCGAAGTCGGCGTCGCCAAGTCGCTGTACTTCCCGTCGATTTCGCTGACCGGGGCGCTCGGCTCAACCAGCGCGGCGCTGAGCGATTTTCTCAGCGGGCCAGCGGCCGTGGCGATGATCGCCGCACAAGTGGCCGGGCCGATCTTCACCTTCGGCAACATCGAAGGGCAGGTCCGTTCGTCCGAGGCGGCAAAAACCGAGGCCGTCGCCAACTACCGCCTAGCGGTGCTCGAAGCCCTGCGCGATACCAACGACGCGCTGACCGGCACGGAAAAACTGGCCACCTCCCTCGAAGCACAGGTCGCCCGCGTCAAGGCCCTGCGCGACTATGCGCGACTGTCGCGCCTGAAGTACGACAGCGGGGTGTCGAGTTATACCGACGTGCTCTATGCCGAGAACGAACTGTTTTCGGCCGAGCTGACCACCGTGGGCAGCGAGTCCGATCGTCTGATCCAGCTGGTGGCGGTCTATCGCGCGCTGGGCGGGGGGTGGGTGGATGCGGTTGATGGACAAGCGCTGTCGCTGTCAGTCTCCGCTGAAAAGGCGGCTGCCGAATAAGTGACGAACAGGGTGCGAGCAGGGCGCGAACATGGCGCGTTAGCGTGCCGCGATCTGCTCCAGCCGGCGTGATCGCCAGTCGAGTACGGCGGTGCGGACATGCATTTTTTCAGCCAGTGCCGGGTATTGCGCGGCGATGACCTCGGCCGCGAAGTCGGCGAGGAAGGCTGATTTCAGTTCGGCGCGAGCGCGGTCGACGCCGATCTCTTCATAGGGTACCGAGGCCAGCAGCAGGAAGCCGTCATCCGGGATGCGCCCTTTGCGCATGTTCGCCTCGATGATGCCGGCGGCCTTGCCGACCGGGTCGGCGAGTTCCGGGCTGTAGGGTCCGACGATCAGCGCCAGGTTGGGCATGTGCAGGAAATCAAACCCTCGGCCCAGGCAGATCATCCATTCGCGGTGCTCGATGTCGACAGCGCGATGCATCTGACGTACTTCGGCGATGTGTGCGAGGTTGCCGGACAGTAGTGGCAAGACGTCGCGGCGAATCTGCTGCGGCATGTCGGGAAACAATTCGGCAAGCTGCAGCATCAGCGTTTGTTCGTCGGTTGCACCGAGGCGGGAGAGATCCAGCACCGTGCCGTTTTCACCGTGCAGCAGTAACGCATCTTCGTCAGTCTCGAAGCCGCAGACCAAGGGATAAACGGTGTCGTGGCCCAGGCCGAACACCGACTCGACCTGTGACTTGATGCGATAGGTATGTGCGGTTGCCGCTGCCGTGTCGTAGGCAAAGCCGGCGCAGCCGCGGTGGGTGTCGCCGCGCGAGAAATGGTAGGTGATGAACAGCAGCACACGGCGGCCATCGCGTACGCAGCGCTGCACGTAGCCGGCCAGCACTTCGCCGAGATGCGGCCAGCCAAGGTCGAACATGCCGCCGAGGTTGCGAAAGGGCTGGATGATGCCGAGCGGGGTCTTGGTTGCAACGGGGATGTTGATGCGGCCATCCATGCATTTCAGCACGGCGATGGCAGTCGGGTGCCGGGCCAGGTAGCGCTCGCGGGCGAGCCAGTTTTCCGGGCTGCAGAAACGCCCGGAATAGTCTCTCGCGCGATCGAAAAGCCAGTCGATGCGCTCGTCGATCGGTTTCCCGTGGATGTCCATGTGGGCCATTCTAGCGCCATGTTTTGCCAGGTGGGCGAATATGAGTCGATGCTGTTTGCGAGAGGGGCGTCGTCGATGATCCCCGTGTATCATGACCGGCGTTCCTCATCATTCCGTGGTCCGCATACCGGGAATCCGAATTGACCAACGCCTGTGCCGAACTTGTTGCCTGCCACGAATGTGATTTCGTGCACCAGCACGTACATGCGCCACCCGGCGCAACTGTGCGCTGTGCGCGCTGCAACAGCGTGCTTTATCGATGCCCGGACACGACCTTCGACCATGCCATTGCCTGGAGCCTGACCGGGCTCATCCTGCTGGTGCTGGCCAACGTATTCCCCGTGCTCCACCTGTCGGTCAGTGGCCATCATACGGAGACATCGCTGATCTCTGGCGCCGTGGCGCTGTTCAACAACGACCAGGTAGGGGTGGCCCTGCTCGTCGTTGGCGTGCTGATCGTGGCGCCGACGCTGCTGTTCCTGCTGCAGATGGCGGTGCTGCTGCCATTGCGCCAGGGATGGATTCTGCCCCGTTTCATTTCCTGCATGCGCCTGCTGGGCCGGCTCAATCACTGGTTGATGTTCGATGTCTTCCTGCTCGCCGTGATCGTTGCCGTGGTCAAGCTCTCCAGTCTCGCCGACGTGTCGCCGGGGCCAGGGCTGTGGGCCTTTCTGGTGCTGATGGTCGCATCGATCCTGTCGATAACCTCCTACGACATGCATGCCGTATGGAACCGTTACAGCGAACTGGCGCCACCTCAAGGCGGCTTGCCCGTTCCCGCGCCCGCCTCGGGTGGCATGCCCCGAAAATCCTCCGCCCTGTCGAATGGGCTGGCGACTTGCCATGACTGCGGGCTGCTCAGCCGGTGGCCAGGCGCTGGCAGCGAAGCGGATTGTCCGCGCTGCGGTGCGCCGCTGCATCTGCGCAAGGTCGACAGCCTCGGCCGTACCTGGGCGCTCCTGATCGCTGGCTACATCCTTTTCATTCCTGCGAACGTCTTGCCGATCACGATCACCAGCTCCATCGTCGGCGTGCAGGCGGACACGATCATGAGCGGCGTGGCCTACTTCTGGCACGAGGGCGCCTACGACCTGGCCATCGTCATTTTCGTGGCATCCGTGTTCGTGCCCTTGCTGAAGTTGATCGCGCTGACCTTCCTCACCTGGTCGGCGCAGCGGCGCATGACCTGGGAGCCGATGCAGCGCACGCGCCTTTATCGCATGGTCGAGTTCATCGGCAAGTGGTCCATGCTCGACGTCTTCGTCGTGGCCCTGCTCGCCCGCCTTGTCCAGTTTTCGTCGCTGGCATCGATCCAGCCCGGTCCGGGGGCTATCGCCTTCTCGGTCGTGGTGCTCATCACGATGTTCGCGGCAATGTCCTTCGACCCCCGGCTGATCTGGGATCCGCTGGAAAGCAATGCTCATTCAGGAGAGAAACGTGACTGAACCTTCTGCCACTCGCCCGGGCGAATACCCGGGTGCCATCATCGAACCGAAGAAGAAAGGGCTCTCGCTGATCTGGCTGGTGCCGATCATTGCCATCCTGGTCGGGGTCGGGCTGGTCGTGCGGACCATGATCGAGCGCGGTCCGGACATTGTCGTGTCCTTCAAGACTGCCGACGGGATCGAGCCGGGCAAGACCAAGGTGCGCTACAAGAGTGTCGAGGTGGGCATCGTCGAGCACATTGATCTGGCGAAGGACCTCGAAGGCATCCGCGCCACCATTCGCATGGCCAAATCAGCCGAGCCGCTGCTGGTCGAGGATGCACGCTTCTGGGTCGAGCGTCCGCGGGTCAGCGGTACCAACATCGAGGGCCTCGGCACCCTGCTTTCCGGGGCTTTCATCGGCATGGACATCGGCAAGTCCAGCAAGGAAAAGCGCAATTTTGTCGGGCTGGAAAATGCGCCGCTGGTGACCTTTACCGACCCCGGGACACACTACAAGTTGCGCGCAAAGCAGCTTGGCTCCATCGATTCCGGCAGCCAGGTGCTCTACCGGCGCGTGCCCGTTGGCCAGGTGGTCCGTTACGAAATGAACAAGGAAGGCTCCGGCGTCGACTTCGAGATCTTCATCAAGTCGCCCTACGACCGCTTCGTCAATGCGGATACCCGCTTCTGGGAGGCCAGTGGCGTCGAAGTCGAGATGAACGCGCAGGGGGTGCGCGTCAACACGCAGTCGCTCAACGCCATCCTGGCGGGCGGGCTGACCTTCGAGACGCGCGGCGACCCGGAAAAGGCGGGCGCGGTGGCGAAGGATGCCGTTTTCCGGCTCTATTCACGGCGCGCCGATGCGATGGCCGAGGAGGACGATCTGGTGGTTCCCATGCGCCTGACTTTCAATGAGTCGGTGCGGGGGTTGGCCGTTGGCGCACCGGTCGACTTCAGAGGGATCGATATCGGGCGAGTCACGGGT
>JAUPVD010000344.1 GCA_030917225.1 Pseudomonadota bacterium | reverse complement strand
CGTCGATCAGCGCACAACCGAAGGATTTAATGGATTGAGCGTGACCGCCACCCACCTTGAACAGATTGGGAGCAACGCGACCACCGAAATAACCGACCAGTGCGGCAGCAGCGACGATGGCAGGGAAAGGCACGTCGAGCGCGAAAATCGCCACGAAGGACGCCCCAGCGATGGCCCAGAGCAGATTGTTTTTCAGCGCACGGGTGCCGATCCGGTGTGCCGCCTGAACGACGATGGCCGTTACGGCAGGCTTGATGCCATAGAAAAGCCCTGCTACCAGGGGCATCTCGCCGAAGGCGATATAGATCCAGGACAACCCGATCAGGATGAACAGCGAAGGCAGCACGAAGAGGACGCCGGCAACCACGCCGCCCCAGGTCCGGTGCATCAGCCAGCCGATGTAAGTCGCCAACTGCTGGGCTTCGGGGCCAGGCAGCACCATGCAGTAATTGAGCGCGTGCAGGAAGCGCCGCTCCGAAATCCAGCGCCGGGATTCCACCAGTTCCTGGTGCATGATCGAAATCTGCCCCGCCGGCCCGCCGAAGCTGATAAAGCCGAGCTTGAGCCAGAAGCGGAAGGCCTCCCAGAAACTGACCGGAGGAGGCGATGAATCCGCAACATTTTCGTTCGGCGGAATCGTGAAATTGGGCATGGGCTTCGGTCGTGTTTATCGAAGGTGTACTCTACACAACTGGAATCACTATCGCAGCCCACACTGCACCCACTCTTCGCCCGGAAGACTGCGAACAACCAGGCACTTGATGATGAACTCCGGCAGTAACTCGCTTGCACCACCGCCCGCGATCCTTGAGCCCGCCAACACGGGCAGTTTCGGGTTGCTGCCAGCGGCGCATTTCCGCCTGACCACCGGCGCCTGCACCGATTGTTCGGCGATTCCCCAGGCACTGTGGTTCTTTCGCCATGAGTCCATCGCCGTACCGCTGCCAGGGCAGCCGCTAGCAGGCTTTGACCCCAAGCGTCGCGCCAGCGACGATGTCGCCCGCTGGCATGGCAACGTAACGCCCGGCACAGCCCATGACTACCCCCCGCTGGTCTGGACAGGCGCCGCGAGCGTCGTCAGCGGTGCCCGCCTATCGGCCGATGGCAGCCGTTTCCATGTCGGCACCGACACGCTGGCATTCAAGCTTTTTCCGCGCCACCCGCTGAACCGATCCTATTTCAACGACAGAAGCGAGGCCTTTTTCAGCCAGCGTACGGCACGCCTGCGCGGCGACTGGAAAGAGGGAAAATTTGTTGTGCGCGCCCTCTGGCCCGAGGATTTCTGCATCCCGGAATCACCGGCCTCGAACGAGATTGCGGCAACACCACAGGCATTTCGGGAACGCGTTCGCGAATTGCCGCGCGGCGGAGCCGAAGCCCCCTTCTCGGTGGAATCGCTCTGGCAGCGACCGGGATCGGGGCCTCTCTCGGCTGGTCGCCCGACACTCAGCTTCATCCTCAACGGCGCCCAGGGAGACGATGACGAGGCGCACGGTGGGCATTTCGCCGTAGCCATCGGCAACATTGGCGCTGGCGGCGCGTTTCACGACTGGCTGGTGGCCAACTACTACACACTGGATTCGGAAAGCGAAAAAGGCATCATCGCCGCGCCGGTACCGCTGGACAACTACTTCGCCGACCTGAATGCCGGCCAATCCTGGTATCGCCCCTCCTGCATGCTCGTCGCCGTGCTGCACGAACCGAGGGCCGCCGCACATATCCAGTCCGCACTGGGTCGTGCCTTCAACCAGTTCTACCGGCACCAGTTCACTTACCAGCACGCCCGGTCCAATTGTGCCGGTATCAGCGTCTCGACCTTGCGGGCGCTCGACTGGCAGGTGCCCGCAGCCGGACCCGAAAGCTGGCTGAAAGCGTTTGCGGCACTGCCTGTGGTCAGCCTGAAAAGCGGCAGGCTGAAGGAGGGCAAGGCGGTATTCGACTATCTGACGGAAGACCGGACGCGCCTCTACCCGGGCGTCGCTTTCGAGCAGATCGGTGCCGATCTGCTGCGCCTTGCCAAGGGCACGACACAGCGGAAGCTGAGCGCGTTCGAAAATGCGCTGGCCGGGGACATTGATGCCCTGCTTTTTGTGCGCATTCCCCAGCTACCGTCGAGCCGCGCCTGGGGTGATTATCCGATTGTCAGCAGCGTGGAGTATCGGGAACGCATCCCAAAGAGGCTGGAAGATCGGCAGATCGTACCGGTGGGACCGCGACCTTTCCCGAAGGATTTTGTCGATCCGGACGCACCGTCGGAGCCTCCGCTGCGTTCTGATTATGCAGTCGCCGGAATCATTCTGCTGGTGCTGCTGGCATTGCTGCTGCCTGCACTTTGGTTGCGCTAGCGCTCAGCTACGGCTGGCGTCGGCCCAGCAATTGGGCGTTTCGTAGAGGCGAATACGCTCCAGCTTCAGGTGATTGCCATAGGTATCGCGATACACCGGGTCGAGAATGCGGAAAGCCGTGTCGGCAAGGTTCTCGGCGGTCGGCACGCAGTCGAGTACGACCGTTCGGTGATCGGGCAAGCTGCGCAGAAATTCGAGCACCACGGAATCGCCGGAGTAGACCAGGAAAGCGTGGTCCCAGACATCGACCACGTGCTGTTTGGCCAGGGCTTTCACCTCGGAAAAATCCATCACCATGCCATTGGCCGCATCGCCGTCCTGGCGAATGACAGCGCCGGATAGCGTGATCTCGATCGCGTAGCGATGCCCGTGCAGGTGCCGGCACTGGCTCTTGTGATCAGGGATGCGGTGACCGGCGTCGAATTCGAGGCGGCGGGTGATGAGCATGGAAGCGTGGCAAAAGAGCCGTGTGGAAAGCGGAGAAGAATTATATCATCCGGGGCATCGTCATTCCCCGCAAGACCGCGCCGATGCTATCGACAACCGACCACAGCCGCGACTACAGCGGATTCCGCTACGTGTATCCCGTGGTCTCGCGGCGTGCAGGCGGTGTCTCGGTCGGCATCAACCTGAACCCGAACAACGCCTGCAACTGGGCTTGCGTTTACTGCCAGGTACCGGAGCTGACGCGCGGCGGGCCGCCGCCAATCGACATTGCCCAGCTTTCAGCCGAACTCGGTGCACTGCTGAACGACATCGTGCATGGCGATTTCTTGCAGCGAGAGGTTCCGGCAGATGCACGCACGCTCATGGATATCGCCTTTTCCGGCAACGGCGAACCGACCAGTGCAGCGGAGTTTCCTGAGGCAGTAGAAGCCACCGTGACACTGCTGCAGCAACTGAATCTGCTGCCCGCCATCAAGCTGCGACTGATCACCAATGGCAGCTTGCTGCACCGGACCGGCGTGCAAGCCGGGATTCGGCGCATCGGTGAGGTCGACGGCGAAATCTGGTTCAAGGTCGATCGGGCAACAGCCTCCGGCATGGAAACCGTCAACAAGATCGCTCTTGACCCACAAAAAGTTCTTGCCGGCCTGAACACCTGCGCCGAACTCGCCCCGACCTGGCTGCAAACCTGCTGGTTTGCGTTTGACGGCGCAGCACCAGACGAGTCGGAACAATCAGCCTATCTGAACCTGCTGCGTACTGTCGGCCCAAAAATAAAGGGCGTGCACCTTTACGGTCTTGCACGCCCCTCACTACAACCCGACGCAAAGCGTCTCGGCCGCCTCACTGCTGATCAGTTGGCAGCTTTCGCTGCCCGCATCGCTACACTGGGAATCAAGGTCACCCTCAACCCCTAGTTTCAATGCGCAGCTGCTTCAGGCAACTTTCTTGACTTTGGCCTTGGCCGACTTCTTCAGGTTCTTGAAAAGCTCCGGCTCCTGGCTCTTCAGATACTCGATGACGTCCACGTCTTCGCGCTTGATGCGCTGGATATCAACCTGCTCGACATGCACCAGACGCAGCAGTTCGCGCACCGGCTTCGGCATGTTGCGGCCGCTCTCATAGCGGGACCCGCCACTCTGCGTAACTCCGATCTTTGACCAGAACTGCTGCTGGTTGAGACCGAGCTTGCGGCGAATTTCGCGGGGTTCGACTTTTTCGATGGTTTTGACGTTGCTCATGATTTTCCTTTCGCTGTCCTCGGTGAGGTTTTGGGAGAGATTACTGTTGGCCATATGACCTATCGCCTATGACCTAAGTAATACACGTCGCAGTATAGTCAATCTGAATATTTTTGCAAGCAGCATTTGCCAACGGGATATGAACCCGCCACAAAAGAACGCCAAAAACCGGGAATACCCTTACGTTTCAAGCCCTCATTGAGATAGAATTACGGTCTTTCACCGTAACCTTTTGGATCACCAATGGCGTTGATAGTTCAGAAATACGGCGGCACCTCGGTCGGTTCTCCCGACCGCATCAAGAACGTGGCCAAGCGGGTCGCTCGCTGGAAAGCCATGGGCCACGATGTCGTGGTCGTTCCTTCGGCCATGTCTGGCGAAACCAACCGCCTGATCGGTCTGGCCAAGGAAATCATGCCCAACCCCGATGCGCGCGAGCTCGATGTGATCGCCTCGACCGGCGAGCAGGTCACCATCGGTCTGCTGGCCATGGCCATCATGCAGGAAGGTTGCAAGGCCAAGAGCTACACCGGCCCGCAAGTGCGCGTGCTGACCGACAGCACTCACACCAAGGCACGCATTCTGCAGATCGACGACGAGAAAATCCGCAAGGATCTCGCCGAAGGCAACGTGGTGGTGGTCGCCGGTTTTCAGGGCGCTGACGAGAACGGCAACATCACGACCCTCGGCCGTGGCGGCTCCGACACCTCTGCCGTTGCGCTGGCCGCTGCGCTGAAGGCGGACGAGTGCCAGATCTACACCGACGTCGATGGCGTCTACACCACCGACCCGCGCGTCGTGCCCGAAGCGAAAAAGCTCGACACCATTACCTTCGAGGAAATGCTCGAGATGGCGAGCCTCGGCTCCAAGGTGCTGCAGATCCGTTCGGTCGAATTCGCCGGCAAGTACAAGGTCAAACTGCGCGTGCTCTCCAGCTTCCAGGATGAAGGCGAAGGCACGCTGATTACTGTTGAGGAAGACAAGAACATGGAACAACCGATCATCTCCGGCATCGCCTTCAACCGCGATGAAGCCAAGCTCACCGTTCTCGGCGTGCCAGACCGCCCGGGTATCGCCTACCAGATCCTCGGCCCGATCGCTGATGCCAACGTCGACGTCGATATGATCATCCAGAACGTCGGTCACGATGGCACCACCGACTTCTCGTTCACGGTCAATCGCAGCGATTTCACCAAGGCACAAGGGGTTCTGGAAAGCGTCAAGAGCCACATCGGCGCGCGCGAGATCGTTGGCGACAACAAAATCTGCAAGGTCTCCGCCGTCGGCGTCGGCATGCGTTCGCATCCGGGTGTCGCCAGCCAGATGTTCCGCTGCCTCGCCGAAGAAGGTATCAACCTGCAGATGATCTCCACTTCCGAGATCAAGATTTCCGTGGTTGTCGACGAGAAATATCTGGAACTCGCCGTTCGCGTGCTGCACAAGACCTTCGGCCTCGATCAGGCCTGAGTCCAAGCACTTACTGGTTTGACCGGGCGAGGTGAAACGGCTATCATCGCGCCCTTCCGGAGACGTGGCCGAGAGGTCGAAGGCACTCCCCTGCTAAGGGAGCATACGGGCTAAAACTCGTATCGAGGGTTCGAATCCCTCCGTCTCCGCCAAGTTCAGCCGTATCGAACTTGGCAAAGAAAGAAACGGTCCGTATAATCTCGTTTCTTTGCTGCGCCCGTAGCTCATCTGGATAGAGTACTTGGCTACGAACCAAGGGGTAGGGAGTTCGAATCTCTCCGGGCGCGCCAAATTTAAAAAAGCCGATTTCGTGAGAAATCGGCTTTTTGCTTTTCAGGTAAGCACATGCCCACTGGAATCATTGAGTCGCTGGATCACGAAGCACGTGGCATCACCCGTCACGAGGGAAAAACCATATTTGTCGAAGGCGCACTGCCCGGCGAAGAGGTTGAATACAGCAGCTTCCGGAAGAAGCCGACCTACGAGATAGCGCAAGCTACCCGCATTCTGCGAGCGTCAAGCAGTCGCGTCACGCCGGCCTGCCCCAACTTCGGCACTTGTGGCGGCTGCAGCATGCAGCACGCCGACCATGCGGCGCAGGTCGCCGCCAAGCAGCGCGTTCTCGAAGACAGTCTTTGGCACATCGGTCGCGTCACCCCGGAACAGCTCTATTCGCCGATCTATGGCGAGCCCTGGGGCTACCGCCACCGCGCAAGAATCGGCGCTCGCCTCGTTGCCAAGAAGGGGGGGGTGCTGATCGGCTTCCATGAACGCAAGAGCAGCTTCATTGCCGACATGAAGGAATGCCTGAACCTTCCGGCTCACGTTTCTGCCCTTCTGCTGCCACTCAGAACCCTGGTCGGCGCCCTGTCGATTGCTCAGCGACTTCCTCAGATCGAAATATCGGTTGGAGAGGACTGCACGGAACTGGTCTTCCGCATTCTCGATCCGTTGAATACCAATGACGAGAGGCTGTTGCGCGACTTCGGCGACAAGTATTCAGTGCAAATTTTTCTGCAGTCGAAGGGGCCAGAAACCGTTGCCCTGTTCCACCCGGCGGATGCCGTACCGCTGACTTATGCCTTGCCCGAGTTCGATCTCGTTCTGGCTTTCTCACCAACCGAATTCACCCAAGTCAACCATGCCATCAACCGGATTCTTGTCCGGCGCGCCATGGCTTTGCTGGCCCCGATGGCGGGAGAGCGTATCGCCGACATGTTCTGTGGCCTCGGCAACTTCACGCTACCTATCGCCAGAATGGGGGCAGATGTGATCGGAATAGAGGGTAGCGACGCGCTGGTCAGGCGAGCCGCAGAGAACGCGGCAATGAATGGCCTCTCCGCCCGCACCAGCTTCGATGTTGCCAACCTTTTCGAAGCGACCGAGGAAAGCGTTGCGGCACTGGGGCATTTCGACAAGATGTTGATCGACCCGCCCAGGGAAGGAGCCATGGAGCTGGTCAAGTCACTCGGAACGGCAGGGCCGCGCCGCATCGTTTATGTCTCCTGCAATCCGGCAACACTGGCCCGCGATGCCGCCATCCTGGCAGACCAGCAAGGCTACCGTTTCCGCGGCGCAGGTGTGGTGAACATGTTCCCCAACACCTCGCACGTCGAATCCATCGCGCTCTTCGAACACGACTGATCCAGAAGCAGGAGCATCCGAGGCTTGCCCCGACGAGCGAACGACTGCTAAGGTACCGCCGTGGCTGAACAATCCTTGATCACATCGTGGACAGATTACGCTGCAGCAGCCGAACGCCTGCTCGCAAAAGCTGCGCATTCGGTTGCGATTTTTGATCACGACCTCGCATCATTGCGGCTTGAACGACCAGCGACCATCGCATCCCTGACCCGCTTCCTGCGTGCGTCGCCTTCCTCGACGCTGCGCATTGTCGTCCACACGGCCGCCCCGCTGCGCAGCAATTGTCCGCGACTAATGGATCTGCTCAGTCTTTTCGCCCATAAGTTTCATGTATGCGAAACCCCGCCACATCTTGCAAACCTTGCAGATTCGATGCTGCTCATCGACCAGGAATCGGGCCTGATTCGCTTCCATCGAGACCACGCGCGGAGCAAGGAAATCATCGACGATCCACAATCCGCCAAGCCTTACTGCAAACGATTCGAGGATCTCTGGGAAGAGCGCGGCCCCTCCGTCAGCGCCACTACCACCGGGCTATAACCAGCGTGCCGCAACGGCCGATGCTCTCTGCATGCGAGATCAACATAACGATTCTGTCCAGTTTTTCTATTCGATGAAAAATTTCCATGCTAGAATTTCTGGTTAGTTAGCGTCAAACTTAAGCTGACTAAGCGGAAATTTGCCGCAAGTTTTTTTCCATATCGATAAGGAAAACACCATGAAGCACTCTCTCCTCGTTGCTGCCCTCCTCGCCCTGGCCGTTACCGCCTGCGGTAAAAAAGAAGCTGCCCCGGCCGCTCCTGCTGCTGCTCCGGCTCCCGCCGCTGCCCCTGCTGCTGCTCCGGCTGCCGCCCCGGCCGCTGAAGCTGCCAAGCCTGCCGACGCTGCTGCCCCGGCTGCTGCTCCGGCTGCTGCTCCGGCTGCTGCTCCGGCTGCTGCTCCGGCTGCTGCCGACCCAGTCAAGGCTGCCGCCGATGCCGCCAAGGCCGCTGCTCCTGCTGCTGTCGAAGCAGCCAAGGACGCCGTCAAGAAGTAATCTCGGCGCAAGTGCAGTAAAAAGCCGGCCTTCTTGGCCGGCTTTTTTATTCCTGCATTCCGTCGAATCAGGAAATCTGGCGCCAGTCGAAGCCGAATTCCTGCGTTGCCACCCCTATCCATTTTTCCGCACAACCCAGAACAGCCGTCAGCGCCGCGACTGCGAGTTCTGGTTGATTGTTTTGCTCCGAAAGGTGCGCTGCGACAAGATGCTGCAATCGTGAAATATCGATCTGCGCCAGCAGCGAGGCCGCCGCTTCGTTGGACAGGTGCCCCAAACGCCCGGAAATTCTCCGCTTGAGCGATAGCGGATATGACGAAGCGGCGAGCAACTCGGCATCGTGATTGCATTCCAGCACCATCGCATCGCAACGGTCGAGCATTGAAATGATATGTGCTGTCAGGCTACCCGTGTCCGTCAGCACGCCGAGCCGGTTCAATCCATCCGTAAAAACATACTGAACGGGCTCGCGGGCATCGTGCGGTACGGGAAAAGGCAACAACTCGAAGTCACCGATCGCGTAGCGACTGTGGCCATCGATGACCACCACATCCTTTAACGGCGCCGCACTCTGAGGCGAGGCTGCAAGGGTGCCATGGGTTAGCCAGACAGGAATCGAGTACTTGGCGGCGAACTTGAAGACGCCGCCGATATGGTCGCTATGTTCATGCGTCACCAGGATCGCCGACAGCGACTCTGGTTCGACGTCAAGGCGCTGCAGGCGCCTGACGGTTTCCCTGATGCCAAAGCCGCAGTCGAGCAGTACCCTCGTACCACCCGACTCCACCACCAACGCATTTCCCTTGCTCCCGCTACCGAGCGAGGCGAAGCGCATTACTTCAGTTGCTCGTGCAGCAGAGCAAGAATCTTCTTTGCCGTCTCGGACCTGTCTACACCACCTTCTCGCGACAAGACCTGGACAGTCGAGACACCGTTGCCATCTGCCACGTAGATTCGATACTGAATCTTGGACAGAGCAGCTGCTTCACTACCCTTGAAGGGGTTGAGCTTCGCCAGCCAGCCTTCGCTATCCTTCTTCGAAGTCGAGTCGGCCTCCGGATCGAGGTAGCGGACAAAATACAGGCCCTTGGAGCGATCACGATCTTCCACCGTAAAGCCCACACGATCGAGCGCCAAACCAACGCGACGCCAGGCACGATCAAAACGCTCCTGAACCTCAAGCGATCCGGAACCATCTGCAGACGGAACAATCTTCGCCCGCTCGACCTGTCGATCCTTCGACGAGGCAATCGCCGCCGTCGCCCGCTTCTCCTCAGCACCAAAGCGAACCATCAAGCGCCGCAGCATCTCGGCTTCCAGCTCCGGATCCGGAGGACGCGGTTGCCACTTGGTCTGATCCTTACCCTCGGAAACAAAGATTTCATACATGCCGCGATGGCTGATGTAGATTTCCGTTGTTCCCGGTTCTGCGCCCGGCTCAAGACGAGTTCTGAACTTGTCGCGCTCAGCGGTCGAATAGACGGAATCAATGACCTTGCCCAGCACGTTGCGCAGGAAATCCTGTGGAATCTTGGCGCGGTTCTCCGCCCAATCGGTTTCCATCACCCCGGCTTCAGGCAACTCCACATTGATCAGCAGGCCACTTTCCTGCCAGAAATCCTTGACCGTTCCCCATATTTTGTCAGGCGTACCGGGAACGATCAGCCAGCGCTGGTTCCCGGAGCGTTCGATGCGGGATTTTTCGATATCCGGCAGGACATCGCTGCCCTTGGCCGCACGCCCTTCGGGCGTACGTTCGTTGGCGTAAGCGGAGAACGTGGCCTTGCCCTTGCCGCCCGAATCGGGAACAGCAAAGCGGTCGTCGCGCGCCGGCGCCACCAGATCAGGCGGCGTCTCAAGCGTCGGCGCCTTGCCTGCGGATTTGTATTCGATCTTTTTGGTCTCAAGGCCGACCGAACTGCAAGCCGCCAGAAAAACCAGCGCCAATGGCGCGGCAAAACGCGTTACAACAGACTTCATGGAATACGAACCTCGATTCAAGCCAACACGCCGGCCTGACGCATGGCACTGCGGACACGGTCATGGCAGTCGGCCGACAGTGTCGTCAGCGGCAGGCGGATGCCGCCACGAATAAGCCCCTGCTGCTGGCACGCCCATTTCACCGGGATCGGATTAGCCTCGCAGAAAAGGTGGCGGTGCAACCCGAGCAGGCGCGCATTGATTTCACGCGCCGCCCGGGCATCCGCAGCCAACGCCGCGACACACATTTCATGCATCAATCGCGGCGCCACGTTGGCAGTAACCGAAATCGTGCCATGGGCACCGAGCAGGATCAGCGCGCAGGCCGAAGCATCGTCACCGCTGTAGATGGCGAAATCCTTCGGTGCACGCAGGATCAGGTCGGTACCGCGCTCGATATTGCCGGTGGCATCCTTGATGCCGATCACGTTCGGAATCTGCGCCAGGCGCAGCGCCGTATCGTTGCTCATGTCGGCAACGGTGCGGCCAGGCACGTTGTACAGGATCACCGGCGTATCGACGCCTTCAGCGATGGCGCGGAAATGCTGGTACAGACCTTCCTGGGTCGGCTTGTTGTAATACGGCACGACCGACAGGCTGGCAGTAGCCCCTACCTTGGCAGCATAACGCGTCAGCTCGATCGCCTCAGAGGTCGAATTGGCGCCCGTACCGGCGATGACTGGAATACGGCCGGCGACAACCTCAACCGTAAAACGGATCAGTTCGCCATGCTCATCGACATCGACCGTCGGCGATTCGCCCGTTGTGCCGACGACTACGATGCCATCGGAACCTTCCTTGACGTGGTGCTCGATCAGCTTGCGGAAACTGTCGTAATCCAGGCTGCCGTCCTCGTGCATCGGGGTAACAATGGCGGGAATCGAACCGGTAATCATGTTCATGGCTGAATATAAAAAGAAAACCTTTCGATTTTAACCGAAGGTCAGGTTAGTGGATACGGAAATAAACGCGCAGACGTGCCGCCGGTTGACCTGGGCCTTCAGATGGAAGGCGGGGCACCGGGAACGTCGGCCTGACGAAGCCCAAGCGACTTAAAGGTCCGCAAGTACCCGCAGATGAGCACCGACGCTGCGAGCCAGTGCCGACAGGACGTAGCCACCCTCAAGCATGGAAACGATGCGTTTTTCCGCATGCTTGGCCGCAAGCATCTTGAGCTGCTCGGTTGCCCAGGCGTAATCCTTCTCGAAAAGCTTCATACCGCCCATGTCATCCTCGTAGTGCGCATCGAAGCCGGCCGAGATGAAAATCATCTGAGGCTTGAAGTCGTTGAGCCGCGGCAGCCAGACATCCGCAACCGCACCACGAAATTCCTCGCCACCGGACCCGGCCGGCAAGGGCACATTGACCATGTTTTCGGCGGCATTGTCGGAACCACTGTAGGGATAGAAAGGGTGCTGGAAAATACTGCACATCAGCACCTTGTCGTTGCCCTTGAAAATATCCTCGGTACCGTTACCGTGATGAACATCGAAGTCGATGATCGCCACGCGCTCAAGCCCATGCACCTCGATCGCATGCGCAGCAGCAACAGCAACGTTGTTGAAGAAGCAGAAGCCCATCGGGTTGGCGCGCTCGGCATGGTGGCCGGGCGGGCGGACCGCACAGAAGGCATTCTGAACTTCGTGCCCCATGACCAGGTCGACTGCCATGCAACCGGCACCGGCAGAACGCAGCGCTGCCGACCAGGTATGGGGACACATCGCCGTATCCGGGTCGAGGTGGGCAATTCCCTGCTCCGGCGACGCGCGCTTGATCCGCTCCAGGTGCGAAGCCGGATGTACGCGCAGCAATTGTTCAAAGGTTGCCAATGGTGCGTCGTGGTAGGTGAAATAGGCATCGATCCCCTGCGCGATCAGGTGGTCGCTGATGGCAGTGAGGCGGGCGGGAGACTCCGGATGATAGGAGCCCATATCGTGCAACTGGCAATCTCTGTGCGTAATGAATGCGGTAGCGGTCACTTATTGTCCCTGCGTTATGGTTATATCGTCGCACTCCACCCGACTATAATCGACAGCGAACGCGGACGGTTTCTATTGCTTCCATAGCGTGTCCATTATCAACCCTTTTCCCGCGCCACCACAAGCCATGAGCGACTCCCGCAGCACTCCACCTGCAGCCCTCGCAACCGCCATCTCCGCTGCCGGGAAGATCATCCTCGGCAAGGAGCGGCAGATCCGGCTTGCACTTGCCTGCCTGCTGGCGCGCGGCCACCTGCTCATCGAAGATATCCCCGGTGTCGGCAAAACCACGCTGGCGCACACGCTCGCACAGCTCCTCGGGCTGCATTTTTCCCGCGTCCAGTTCACCAGTGACCTGCTCCCTGCAGACATCATCGGCACCTCGATCTATGACCGCGAGCGCGGATCCTTCCGCTTCCTGCCTGGGCCGATCTTTGCGCAACTGGTGCTCGCCGACGAAATCAACCGGGCTACGCCGAAAACGCAGAGTGCCTTGCTGGAGGCCATGGAGGAACGCCAGGTCACCGCTGAAGGAGAAACCCGCCCCCTGCCTGAGCCGTTCTTTGTCATCGCCACGCAAAATCCTTCGCACCAGATCGGCACCTTCTCGCTGCCGGAATCGCAGCTTGACCGCTTCCTGATGCGCATCGATCTCGGCTACCCCGACCGTGATGCCGAACGAGCATTGCTGGCTGGCGGCAATACGCGCGATCAGTTGCGCACGCTTCAGCCCGCGCTTGGGCCTGAAGACCTGCAACCCCTTCAGGCAGCGGCAGCGGCCGTGCGTACCTCATCGGCCTTGATCGACTATGTGCAGGCGCTGGTCGAGGAAACCCGGCGCGATCCGCGCTTCCTGCACGGCCTCTCCCCGCGGGCCGCGTTGGCGCTGCTTTCGGCAGCGCGCGCCTGGGCTTTCATCGAGGGTCGCGACATGACCCTGCCAGAAGATGTGCAGGCGGTATTCGCCGGCGTCGCAGCCCATCGCCTGCGCCTTGCGCAAGGCAGCGGGCACGCCAGTGCCGACGATCTTGCTGCCCTGATCCGCCGTACGCCTCTGCCCTGATGACGCTGCAAGCCCGCATGCAGCAATGGCTGTTTCGCCTCGGCCGCGACGAAACCCTGCCCATCGTGCTCACCCAGCGGCGCATCTTCATCCTGCCTACGGGTGCAGGAATCCTCTTCGCCATCGTGCTGGCCGTGATGCTGATCGGCGCCATCAACTACACCCTCAGTCTGGGGCACGCCCTCGTATTCCTGCTTGCCGGGCTCGGTCTGGCCGCGATGGTGCACACATTCCGCAATCTGCGCGGTCTCTCGATCACACCGGGGCGGGCCATACCTGTACATGCCGGGGAAATTGCCCGCTTCCCGCTACACTTGGGCAACACCCGCCGCGAGGCCCGACGCTCACTCGGGTTCCGCTTCGAAAGCGGAGAAGAGGCATTCGCAGACGTCCCTGCCGAGGGTATCGCCAGCGTCAGTATCCCCTGCCCCGCCAGCAAGCGCGGGGTGCTTGATCCCGGCAGAATCACTCTTGCCACACGCTACCCGCTCGGATTATTTCGCGCCTGGAGCTACCCTCACCCGGCGCTGTCGTGCGTCATCTATCCACAACCGATCGAGCGCCCGCTCCCCCCACCGACATCGGTAGACAACCCCGGCATCGCCCGTGGCGACAGCGGCGATGAAGACTTCGCCGGCCTCCGCGTGCGCAACCCGAGCGACCCGCCCCGTCATATCGCCTGGAAGGCTGTTGCTCGCAGCGTCGATGCCTACCCGTTGCTGGTCAAGCATTTCGCTGGGGGAGCCGGGGAAGAGCTCTGGCTGACCTGGGAGCTGACCGTCGAGGAAGGTGATATCGAGACCAGGCTTTCGATTCTTGCCGGGTGGGTTCTTGCCGCCGAGAACGCCCAACTCTCCTACGGGCTTTCCCTGCCTGACCAATATGTGCAGCCGGCCATCGGCGCCGCCCACCGCGAGCGCTGCCTGGAAATCCTCGCCCTGTTCGGACATGAAAAAAGTTCGCGCAACTGAGCCTCTCGAGCGCTCAGCCATCCCCTGGCTGCTGGCCTGTGCACTGGCCACCGCCGCACCGCACGCCGAGCATCTGCCGTTATGGTTGAGCACCCTCTCGGCAGCAGCGATCCTCCTGCGCGGATGGTACTGGTGGCAGCGTCACCCCTTGCCGCCTCGCTGGCTGCTCACCCTTGTCGTCATCGCTGCAAGCGGCGGAATCTACCTGCAGTTCCGGACGCTCTTTGGTCGCGACGCTGGCGTTGCCCTGCTCGTGCTGTTCATGGCACTGAAGCCGATGGAGATGAACCACCGGCGCGATGCCATCGTGGTCGTCATGCTCGGCCTCTTTCTGCTGCTGACCCATTATTTCTACTCCCAGAGCATCCCGACCGGCATCTGGCTGATGGCCACCGCAACACTGGAGATCGCAACGCTGATCCGCATCTACGGCGGTTCTCAACCAGCCGTCGTCGTCGTTCGCTACGCGGCCGTGCTGCTTGCCCAGGCGGTTCCGGTCATGTTGATCCTGTTCCTGCTCTTTCCTCGTGTTTCCGGCCCCCTGTGGGGTCTGCCACAGGATGCGCACGGCAGCCGCTCGGGCCTGCCCGACACCATCTCGCCGGGCTCCATTTCCGACCTGGTTCTCAACGGCAACATCGCCTTCCGCGCCCACTTCGATGGCGCTACACCGGCAAATTCCAACCTGTATTGGCGAGGGCCGGTGATGGACGAATTCGACGGCTGGGCCTGGCGACCTGCGTTGCTTGAGCGCGGCACGCCGCCGGCCATCGAGACGCGCGGTGAAGCGGTGGACTACGAACTGACCATCGAACCGCACAACCAGCGTTGGCTGCTCGCGCTCGACACACCCGTCGAACTGCCACCGAACGCCAGCCTGAGCGCCCGGCTGCAAGCACTG
>JAUPVD010000343.1 GCA_030917225.1 Pseudomonadota bacterium | reverse complement strand
GTCTTTTCCATCTTGTCGCTGACCACGCGGCCGACCAAGGTACGCTTGCTTACGGTCGCTTCGCTCATTGTTGCACCGCCTTTTCACGGAGAAGGGTACGCACGCGCGCGATATCGCGGCGGACCTTGCCGACCTGGCTGGTATTGGACAACTGCTGCGTTGCGAGCTGCATGCGCAGGCTAAACTGCGCCTTCAGCAGATCAAGCAGTTCCTTGTTCAGCTCGTCGGCGCTTTTGGTTCTGAGTTCGCTGGCTTTCATGATTAACCCACCATACGCGTGACGAAAGTGGTGGCCAACGGCAGCTTGGCAGCGGCAAGAGCAAATGCCTCGCGTGCCAGCTCTTCGCTGACGCCATCCATTTCATAGAGTACTTTGCCGGGTTGAATCTCGGCGACGTAGTACTCGGGATTGCCTTTGCCGTTACCCATACGAACTTCGGCAGGCTTCTTCGAGATCGGCTTGTCCGGGAAGATACGAATCCAGATACGGCCACCACGCTTGATGTGCCGAGTCATGGCACGGCGTGCAGCTTCGATCTGGCGAGCCGTCAGGCGACCGCGAGCAGTTGCCTTGAGACCCCATTCACCGAAAGAGACTTTTGCACCGCGCGTAGCGAGGCCGGTATTACGGCCCTTCTGCTCCTTGCGATACTTTCTGCGCTTAGGCTGCAGCATCTTTGGTACCTGCCTTTCTTACTCGTTTTGCTGGCGCCTTCGGCTTGTCGGCACCATCACCAGCCGGCTTGGCGGCACGGCGAGCCGGGCGCTTCTGCTCATCGGCAGGCGCTTCGGGGGCGGCCACAGGCTGCTCGTTGCGACCGAGAATCTCGCCCTTGAACACCCAGACCTTGATACCGATTACACCATAGGTGGTGCGGGCTTCAGACGTCGCGTAGTCAATATCTGCACGCAGGGTATGCAACGGCACGCGGCCTTCGCGATACCATTCCTTGCGGGCGATTTCAGCACCGTTAAGACGCCCCGAGCTCATGATCTTGATGCCTTGAGCACCAAGGCGCATGGCGTTCTGCATGGCGCGTTTCATTGCGCGGCGGAACATGATGCGCTTTTCGAGCTGCTGGGCGATCGAATCAGCAATCAGCTGAGCATCGATTTCCGGCTTGCGGATTTCTTCGATCGAAACGTGAACCGGCACACCCAGGATCTTTTGCAGATCGGAGCGAAGCTGATCAATGTCCTCACCCTTCTTGCCGATAACTACACCGGGGCGGGCGGAGAAAACAGTAACGCGGGCATTCTTGGCCGGGCGCTCAATCAGAACCTTGCCCACAGAGGCGTGAGCCAGTCTCTTCTTGAGGTAATCACGGACGCGAACGTCTTCGTTCAGCATGGTCGCAAAGTTGGCGCTATTGGCATACCAGCGCGACGACCAGTCACGCGTAACGGCAAGGCGGAAGCCTGTCGGATGAATCTTCTGTCCCATTATCTATCCTCAGTTGCCGACAGTCAGGAAGATATGGCAGGTCGGCTTGGTAATCTTATTGCCACGACCCTTCGCCCGAGCGGTGAAGCGCTTGAGCACCATGCCTTTTTCGACATAAATAGTCTTAACCTTCAGCTCATCGATATCAGCACCGTCATTGTGCTCGGCGTTGGCGATAGCCGACTCCAGCACTTTTTTGATGATGCCAGCACCTTTTTTGGGGCTGAATGCGAGAACGTTGAGCGCCTTGTCGACTGAGAGTCCGCGGATCTGGTCGGCAACTAGACGACCTTTCTGGGCCGAGAGCCGAACGCCGCGCAGAGATGCACGAGTTTCCATATCCATTCCTTTACTTCTTGGCCTTCTTGCCGGCAGTGTGACCCTTGAACGTGCGGGTCAGCGAAAACTCGCCGAGCTTGTGGCCAACCATGTTTTCGCTAACGAAAACCGGGATGTGCTGCTTGCCGTTATGAACAGCAATCGTCAGCCCGATAAAATCCGGCAGCACCGTGGAACGGCGCGACCAGGTTTTAATCGGACGCTTATCGTTACCCGCACGCGCTGTTTCCACCTTTTTCTGCAGGTGGGCATCGACGAAGGGGCCCTTTTTCAGAGAACGTGTCATTTCGTATTACCCCTTAGCGTTTGTGACGGCGCTGCACGATCATGGAACTCGTGCGCTTGTTGCGACGGGTACGATAGCCCTTGGTCTTGGTACCCCACGGGCTGACCGGGTTCATACCGGCAGCAGTGCGACCTTCGCCACCACCGTGCGGGTGATCGACCGGGTTCATCGCCACGCCGCGAACGGTTGGGCGAACACCACGCCAACGCATGGCGCCGGCTTTACCGATCGAACGCAGGCTATGCTCTTCGTTACCCACTTCACCGACGGTGGCACGGCATTCCACATGCACGCGACGCACTTCGCCGGAGCGCAAACGGACCTGAGCATAAACACCTTCACGGGCCATCAATTGCACCGAGGCACCAGCCGAACGCGCCATCTGCGCACCCTTGCCCGGCACCATTTCGATGCAGTGAATCGTCGTACCAACCGGAATGTTGCGGATCGGTAGCGCATTACCCGACTTGATCGGAGCCTCGGCGCCAGACATGACCTCCTGGCCGACAACCATACCCTTGGTGGCAATGATGTAACGGCGCTCACCGTCTGCATAGCAGAGCAGGGCAATGTTGGCAGTGCGGTTCGGGTCATATTCCAGACGCTCAACCTTGGCCGGAATACCGTCCTTGTTGCGCTTGAAATCGACCATCCGGTAATGCTGTTTGTGACCACCACCCTGGTGACGGGTAGTGATACGGCCGTTGTTGTTGCGCCCAGCATTCTTCGACTGGCTTTCAACCAGACCAGCAAACGGCTTGCCCTTGTGCAGGTCCGGGCTGACGACTTTAACGACGGCACGACGACCAGGGGATGTCGGTTTTACTTTGACGAGTGCCATTTACACAGCCCCCCCTTCAGCAAAATTGATTTCTTGTCCCGGCTTCAGGCTAACGAAGGCCTTTTTCCAGTTTTTGCGACGGCCCATTGAGCGGCCGAAACGCTTTTGCTTGCCCTTGACGGTACAAACCTGAACGGACTCAACTTGGACCTTGAACAGCAACTCAACCGCAGCCTTGATTTCCGGCTTGGTCGCATCAGAAACAACACGGAAGATCACCTGTTCGTTCTTTTCAGCAACCCAAGTGGCCTTCTCCGAAATCTGGGGCGCAAGCAGCACTTGCATCAGACGCTCTTGATTCATCCCAGGATCTCCTCAAACTTGGCGACCGCGCTCTTGGTCATCAGCACCTTAGGGAAGCGGATGAGCGAAACAGGATCGGTCTCATTGACTTCGAGCACCAGCACGTTCGGCAGGTTGCGCGACGCGAGATAGGTGTTTTCATCCAGATCGGCAGTAACCACCAGAACCGAGTCAAAACCCATGCCCTTGATTTTCTGTGCAAAGAGCTTGGTCTTCGGCGCTTCGATCGAAAGACTCTCGACCACCGACAGACGATCCTGACGAGCCAGCTCGGAGAGAATTGACGCCATACCGGCGCGATACATCTTGCGATTCAGTTTCTGGCTGAAGTTCTCGTCCGGAGTATTCGGGAAAGCCTTGCCGCCTCCGCGCCACAACGGCGAGGATGCACGACCGGCACGCGCGCGGCCAGTACCCTTCTGTGCCCACGGCTTCTTGGTGGATTTGGCAATCTCGCTGCGACCTTTTTGCTTGCGGTCGCCGCTACGAGCGTTGGCCTGATACGCAACAACGACCTGGTGAACCAGGGACTCGTTGTAATCGCGGCCGAACAACTCGTCGGAAGCCTGCAGCTTGGCTGCTTCCTGACCTTGTGCGTTGATAACTGTAAGTTCCATGTCGCCCCCTTAGCCCTTGACCGCTGCGCGAACTACCACGTCAGCACCCATTGAGCCCGGAACCGCGCCGCGGACCAGCAACAGCTGGCGCTCAGTGTCGATACGCACGACTTCGAGGTTCTGGGTCGTCGCCTTGGCGTCACCGAGATGACCGGCCATGCGCTTACCCGGGAAGACACGACCCGGATCCTGGTTCATACCGATAGAACCCGGCGCGTTGTGCGAGAGCGAGTTACCGTGCGTCGCACGGTTCGAGCTGAAGTTGTGGCGCTTGATGCCGCCAGCAAAGCCCTTACCGATCGAGGTGCCGGAAACGTCAACTTTCTGACCGACAGCGAAGATGGTGACGCTGATCTGATCACCCGGCTTCAGATTGGAGAGCTCCTCGGCAGAAACCGGGAACTCCTTCAGGACGTGACCCGCTTCGACACCGGCTTTCGCCAAGTGGCCAGCGAGCGGCTTACCTACGCGCGATGCGCGACGGTGGCCAAAGGCAACCTGGACCGCGGCATAGCCGTCGGTTTCAGGCGTTTTTATCTGGGTCACACGGTTGTTCGAC
>JAUPVD010000342.1 GCA_030917225.1 Pseudomonadota bacterium | reverse complement strand
TCCGATCTGACCGCCAAGTTCCTGCCGGTCGTCAAGGATGCGACGGCCAAAGTGCAGCTGGCCGACAAGTACAACCAGTACGCCGGCAAGGCAGCCAAGATGGGCCTGCTCGACGAGAAGGATGCCAATCTTGACCAGTACGTCACCAAAAAGGCGCTTGATGGCCTGTTCCTGATGGTGGCCGAGCAGGAGAAGGCCATCCGCAAGGACCCGATCTCGACCGGCAGCGCTCTGCTGAAGAAGATCTTCGGCGGCTAAAGTTCCTGCCGTTTCATGACGTTAGAGGGTCATGTTGAGAGAAGTCTGAAGGATTCATCATGGCCAACGTCCGCATGACCACCAAGGCGCAGTCCGTACCGGAAGCCCCGGCGCGTGGGCGCATCGCCTTTCGCGGCACGGTCAGGCCGGTGGCTGCCAACAGCGGTCTTGATGCCGACAAGTACCGCTCGATGCGCGAAGAACTTGATGCCGCCGAAGAACGCTTTCCGACTGAGGCTGCCGAAGGGGTGGCCGACGAGGCCAAGGGCGTGGTGGAAGCACTGAACCGCCTCGGCAGCGAGGCTGTGCGGGTGCTGCAGCCGCTCAACGAAAAGGCGCTGCGGCTGGCCGAACACGATCATGTAGACGAACAGGCATGAGCGCCTTGCGGTAAAATCGGCTCAGTGACACAACGCCTCGCGCCCCGGTCCACCGGGGCGTTTTGTTTTTCCGCTTTCGGTCTTTCTTCGGCAACTTCCCGCACATGTCCGCGCAACTCAACGCCCCGCAACGCGAAGCCATCCGCTACCTCGATGGCCCCTTGCTGGTGCTCGCCGGTGCCGGCTCTGGCAAGACGCGGGTGATCACGCAAAAGATCGCCTACCTGATCCAGGAATGCGGCTTCAAGCCCTCGAACATCGCGGCCATCACCTTCACCAACAAGGCGGCGAAGGAAATGCAGGAGCGCGTCGGAAAACTACTCGAAGGCACTTCGACCAGCGGCCTGACGATCAGCACCTTTCACTCGCTCGGTGTACGCATTCTGCGCGAGGAAGCGAAAGCACTGGGCTACAAGCCGAAGTTCTCGATCTTCGATTCCACCGACTGCTACGGCATCGTCTCCGACCTGGCCGGCAGCGTGGACAAGGGCACCATTCGCAAGCTGCAGTCGGTCATTTCGAACTGGAAGAACGCGCTGGTTTCGCCCGACATGGCAGAGAAGCAGGCGCAGGATGACACCGAGGCGCTGGCCGCCCGCGCCTATCGCAACTATGCGGCGACGCTGCGCGCCTATCAGGCAGTCGATTTCGACGACCTGATCATGCTGCCAGTGGAGCTCTTCGAGAAGCATCCGGAAATTTGCGAGAAGTGGCAGAACCGCCTGCGCTACATTTTGGTCGACGAATACCAGGACACCAACGCCTGCCAGTACAAGCTGCTCAAGCTGCTGAGCGGCGTCCGCGCCCAATTCACGGCAGTGGGCGACGACGACCAGGCGATCTACGGCTGGCGCGGTGCCGATATCGAGAACCTGCGCGGGCTGCCGCGCGACTACCCGAACCTGAAGGTGGTCAAGCTCGAACAGAACTACCGCTCGACGGTGCGCATCCTGAAGGCGGCCAACGCGCTGATTGCCAACAACGAGAAGCTGTTCGAGAAGAAGCTGTGGTCTGACCTCGGCATGGGTGACACGATCAGCGTCACCACCTGCAAGGAACCCGAGCACGAAGCCGAGTCGGTGGTGATGAAACTGCAGGCGCACAAGTTCGAGCACCGCACGCACTTCCGCGACTACGCCATCCTCTATCGCAGCAACCATCAGGCGCGCATCTTCGAGCAATACCTGCGCAACCAGAAGGTGCCCTACCTGCTCTCCGGCGGCCAGTCCTTCTTCGACAAGTCGGAGATCAAGGACATCACTTCCTACCTGCGCCTGCTCGCCAACTCGGACGATGACCCCGCCTTCATCCGCGCCGTGACCACGCCCAAGCGCGGTGTCGGTGGCAGCACGCTGGAAGCGCTCGGTACCTATGCCGGCGAGCGCCACATCTCGCTGTTTGCCGCCGCCTTCGAGGAAGGCTTCGCGCATCGCGTCGCCTCGCGCCAGCTCGAACCGCTGCTCGAGTTCTGCGAGTTTATCAACCGCTTCGAATGGCGAGCCAACAAGGAGCCGGCCGGACAGGTGCTGCCCGACCTGCTTGCCGCCATCGGCTACGAGGCCTGGCTCTATGACCACGAAGACCCGCGTCCGGCTGAAACCAAATGGGGCAACGTGCAGGAACTGGCCAAGTGGCTGACCAGGAAGGGTGAGGAAGACGAGAAGACACTGATCGACCTGGCCCAGACCATCGCCCTGATCAACCTGCTCGACAAGGGCGAATCGGATTACGACGGTGTACAACTCTCGACGCTGCACGCCGCCAAGGGCCTCGAATACAAGCACGTCTTTCTCGTTGGCATCGAGGAGGGCCTGCTGCCGCACCGTGAGTCGCAAGACCCGGTCAAGCTCGAAGAAGAGCGCCGGTTGATGTACGTGGGCATCACTCGTGCCCAGCGCAGCCTGCATGTCACCCACTGCGAAAAACGGCCGCAGGGCAAGGAATGGAGTGCCTGCGAACCTTCCCGTTTCATCGACGAGATGGGCAAGGAAGACCTGCGTTTCTCCGGTGGCGCGGCATCGAAGGTCGAACCGGACAAGGCTTCGTCGAGCGCCAAGCTGGCGGCAATGAAGGCGCTGCTGTCGAGCGCCAAGTAGTTTCCTGCCGCGTCACACGCGGTTACAAGACGTTACCCATCTCCTGACTACCGCCGTGACACCGACCGCGTTGATTGCTGCAAGGCCGGCAAGAAACCGACCGGGAAGCACAACCAAACTAAACCTCAAGGAGATTCAAAATGCTGAAGAAGATCATCGCCCTCACCGTCGCCGCCGCTTTCGGTTCCGCTGCTTTTGCTCAGAGTGCTGCTGCACCGGCAACTCCTGCAACGCCGGCCAAACCCGCTGTGGAAGCTGCCAAGCCGGCTGCCGTGCCCGCCACCCCGGCGGCACCTGCCGCAGCCCCGGTTGCTGCTGAGAAGAAAGCCGAAGCCGCCAAGCCGGAAGCGAAGAAGGAAGGCAAGAAGGCGCACAAGGCCAAGGGCGAGAAGAAGGGCGTCGAGAAGAAGGCTGAAGCTGCGGCCACTGCCCCGGCCCCGGCTGCTGCCGCACCGGCCGCAACTCCGGCCGCCGCACCTGCTGCCGCCTCTACCGCCTCCAAGCCGGTCGAAGCGAAGAAGTAATTCTGCGGCAGAAACGAAAAGGGGATGCCCGTGGGCATCCCCTTTTTGCGTTGTCGGTGCTGCTTACTTCGAAAGACCAACCAGATGCTCGACGGCAGCCTTTACTTCGGCGTCGGTCAGGTCGGCGCCGCCACCCTTCGGAGGCATCGCCCCCTTGCCGCTGATCACGCTCTTCACCAGTGCGGCAGAGCCCTTGCCGATGCGCGGTGCCCAGGCAGCCTTGTCGCCCGCCTTCGGTGCGCCGGCAACGCCGCTGGCGTGGCAGGCCATGCAAACGGAACCGTACACCGCAGCGCCATCGCGAGCCTTGCCACCGGCCGCTGGCGCTGCCTTCTGAAACGCGACCTTGGCCACCGGCTGGATACGCTGGTCGGCATCGTCGGTGTTGCCGGCAGGCGCCGAACCCTTGCCCAACATCGACAGCGGCACAAACACTACGACCAGCAACACGGCAATGGCGATCACGACATACATGATCGACGATGAGGAGTGGGCTTTCTCTGCCATGGGGGAATCCTTTGTGATTGTTTGACGTAGAACGGCGATTATACCGTTCTATCCCCTTGTCCCAGAAGGGTCTTGATGGACGCCAGCAGTGAAACCCGCTATCCTTGACGCCCTTTCCGCGCGCCCGTAGCTCAGCTGGATAGAGTACTGCCCTCCGAAGGCAGTCGTCATTCAGCAAGGGTGCCGTAGAATGAGTATTGTCCCCGCCACGCAATGTGGCCCAACGCGCCTGTAGCTCAGCTGGATAGAGTACTGCCCTCCGAAGGCAGGGGTCGCACGTTCGAATCGTGTCAGGCGCGCCAGTCACACATAAAACTGGGCACTTCTTTTGAGGTGCCCTTTTTTATTTCCACGATGGCATTCGCTAGTGCGGCATAGCTTCCTCTCATCGTTGCGGTGTCTCCCTCAATGACGATCTCATCGACAAGCACTTGCAGGTATCGCTTAGCGAATTCCCTGTCTTTCAGCTTTGTGCGAATAGCCTTGCTAAAGGCTTCGATGTTGCTCGGCAGGATGCGATCCACCGGCAGCGCATGAACTCTTCTGACGGTCGCCAGCTCGATCAGCAATGATTCACGACCGGCCTTGAGTTCCTGTGCTCGCTTTTGCAACGTCTCATCAAATGGCAATCCGCTCTCTATGGCTTGATATAGATTGCGCTGAGCTTCTTCGGCCTTCTTGAGTTGCCGGTTTAATTCATTGATCTTGTTTTGCTCACCGTCCTTGTTTTCCTTGGTTCGCTTTCGTAGATCGGCGATTAGAGAGTTCAGGCGCTCAGGAGTGCAGATTTTCTCCGTCATCTGTTCGACGATCAGGGAATCAAGCTTATCCGTCGGGAAATTCCGGCTCTGGCAGGCGTGATTTCCCCTGCTCTGGCGGTTGGCGCACTTGTAATAGTTATAACGTCCACTTTTCCCCGTAACCAATGTGAGTCGGTGGCCGCACCCGCACTTGAGCAGCCCCGTTAGCAGCGTTGGGCAAGACACCGTGCGTGGTGGAGCATTCTTAGGCGAGCGTGCTTCACGCATTGTTTTCGCCTGTTCAAAGCGCTCAATGTCGATAATTGGATCGGACTT
>JAUPVD010000341.1 GCA_030917225.1 Pseudomonadota bacterium | reverse complement strand
CGATCTATCGAATACCGCTCGGTCGATGCTGCCGCGGTGCTCTACGATGCCCCCTCGGTGAAGGGCAAGCCACTGTTCGTCATCAAGCGTTTTACACCGGTCGAACCGGTGGTCAGCCTCGAAGGCTGGACCAAGGTGCGCGATGCCGAGGGCGGTCTGGCCTGGATCGAGAAGAAGCATCTTTCCGAGCAGCGCACGGTGCTGGTCACCGCCGGCCAGGCGCAGGTGCGTCGCGAAGCCAGCGATGACGCTGCGGTCGTCTTCGAAGCCGAAAAAAGCGTGGCGCTGGAACTGATCGAGGCCGGCATCAGCGGCTGGGCCAAGGTCAAGCATCGCGACGGGCAGACCGGCTTCGTGCGCGCCAATCAGGTCTGGGGTCTATGAATCTGGCGGTGCTTTCCGCCGGGGCGTGGGGCACTGCGCTGGCCATCGCCTTTGCTGCCCGCCACAAGGTCACCTTGTGGGCGCGCGAGGCGGAAGTGGTTGCCGGCATGCGCGATCAGCGGGAAAACACCCGCTTCCTGCCCGGGCATCCCTTGCCTGAAAGCATGATTATCGAAGCGGATTTCGATGCGGCGGTGGCCTCGGCCGACCTGCTGGTAGTGGCCACGCCGCTGGCCGGCCTGCGCGCAACATTGCAGCGCCTGGCCGTCATCGCGCCGGGCAAGCCGCTGGTCTGGGTCTGCAAGGGGCTGGAGGCCGGTACTGCCAAGCTGCCCAATGCCATTGCCGCCGAAACCCTCGTTGCGGGCACCTGCTACGGTGCCTTGTCCGGTCCCAGTTTTGCCGAAGAAGTGGCGAGCGGGTTGCCGACGGCTGTGACGCTGGCGGCCAACAATGCCGATTTTGCCCGTGACACTGCGCTGGCGCTGCATACCCCGCGCCTGCGCATCTACGCCAACGACGACCTGCCCGGTGTTGAAGTGGGCGGCGCCGTCAAGAACGTGCTGGCCATCGCCACCGGCATCTCCGACGGACTGGGCCTCGGCCTGAATGCCCGTGCTGCGCTGATCACCCGTGGTCTGGCCGAAATCGCCCGCCTCGGGTCGGTACTCGGTGGCAAGCGGGACACCTTCATGGGGCTGGCCGGCATGGGCGACCTCATCCTCACCTGCACCGGCGATCTTTCGCGCAACCGGCGCGTCGGTCTGGCCTTGGCCACTGGCAAGACCCTGCCACAGATTCTGGAAGACCTCGGCCACGTCGCCGAAGGTGTCAGCACGGCCCGCGAAGTGGCCAAGCTGGCGACCGAACTCGGCGTGGAAATGCCGATCACGCAGGCGGTCAATGCCATCCTGCATCACGGGGTGGGCGCGGCGGCGGCCGTCGAGCAGTTGCTGTCGCGCGATCCGAAGAGCGAGACGGCTTAGCCAAAACAACCGTAACCACGGCGAACACAGCGAAGCACGGCGCATTCAGGAGCTTCGTTCCCCCGGTCTGCTGGAGAGGGGCGTATGCTTGTTGAAGGGTTTTCGCCGTGCACGCCGTGTTCGCTGTGGTTGATTGCTTTACGCGCCGCCCACAAACCCCCGCTGCCGCCACGCCTCATACACCATCACCGCCACCGCATTCGACAGATTGACGCTGCGCCGTTCCGGCAGCATCGGCAGGCGCAGGCGCTGTTCGGGCAAAAATTCCGCCAGCAGTTCGGCCGGCAGCCCGCGGCTCTCGGGGCCGAAGACAAATACATCGCCTTCCTGAAAGTCTGGCGCGTCATGCCGCTGGCTGCCTTTCGTGGTCATGGCGAACATGCGTCTGCCGGCCAGCACGGCTTTGCAGGATTCCCAATCTGCATGCCGCTGCACTGGTGCGAACTCGTGGTAATCCAGCCCGGCACGCCGCAACTGCTTGTCTTCCCAGGGGAAGCCCATCGGCTCGACCAGATGCAGTTCGGCGCCGGTATTGGCGCAGAGGCGGATGATGTTGCCCGTGTTGGGCGGTATTTCGGGCTGGTAGAGAACTACGGCGAACACTTGTCAGTCTCGAAAAAGGGGCGTAAAAAGGAGCGTCAACCGATCAAAATTTGGCTAAAATCAGCCGATTACGGCAAATAAGCTAGAAAATACTGGAGCTTGAAATGGCCCGCCCGGAAAAAATTCGTCTCGGCGATCTTCTCATTTCTCAGGGTTTGCTCACCAATGAGCAGCTCAAGATGGCGCTGGACGAACAAAAACGCAGCGGGCGCAAGCTTGGGCGTATTTTCGTCGATAGCGGCTATGTAACGGAAGAGGGAATCTCCAAGGCGCTGGCTGGCCAACTGCGCATCCCCTTCATCGACCTCAAGCATTTCAGCCCCAAACCCGAACTGATCAAGCTGCTGCCCGAGGCGCAGGCGCGCCGCTTCCGCGCGCTGGTGCTCGACGAAGCCGATGGCCGCCTGCGCGTCGGCTTTACCGACCCGACCGACCTGGCCGCTTACGACGAGATCGTGCGCATCGTCCGCCGCGACATCGAACAGGCGGTGGTCACCGAGTCGCAACTGTTGGCCACGGTGGATCGCGTCTACCATCGCACCGAAGAAATTTCCGGGCTGGCAAAAGAACTCACCGCCGAAATGAGCGATGTTCCCGTTGAATTCGGGGATCTCCTCAATCTGACACCGGGGGCCGAAGATGCGCCGGTCGTCAAGCTGCTGCAGACGGTGTTCGAGGAAGCGCTGCGTACGCGTGCCTCCGACATCCACATCGAGCCGCAGGAGCGTGCGCTGCATATCCGCTTCCGCATCGATGGCGTGCTGCATGTACAGACCCAGGCCGATCACAAGATTGCTACGGCCATGTCGCTGCGTCTCAAGCTCATGTCCGGCCTCGACATCTCGGAGAAACGCCTGCCGCAGGACGGTCGTTTCAACATCAAGATCCGCAACAACTCGGTTGACGTGCGTATCTCGACGATGCCGACGCAGTATGGCGAATCGGTCGTCATGCGTCTGCTCAACCAGGGCTCCGGGTTGCTCGGACTCGACCGTATGGGGATTCCGCCGAAAATTCTCGAACGCCTGCGCCACGCGATCAACCGGCCTTCCGGCATGGTGCTGGTGACCGGTCCGACCGGCTCCGGCAAGACCACCACGCTCTATGCCGCACTGACCGAACTCAACTCGCCGGAAAAGAAGATCATCACCGTCGAAGACCCGGTCGAATACCGGCTGCCCGGCATCAATCAGGTGCAGGTGCACGAAAAGATCGACCTCTCCTTCGAGCGCGTACTGCGTTCCGCCCTGCGTCAGGACCCGGATATCGTCCTGGTCGGCGAAATGCGCGATCAGACCACCGCCGAGATCGGCATGCGCGCGTCGATTACCGGCCACATGGTGCTCTCCACCCTGCACACCAACGACGTCATCTCGACACCGATTCGCCTGCTCGACATGGGCGTGCCGTCTTACATGGTCGCGCTCTCCCTGCAGATGGTAGTTGCGCAGCGGCTGGTACGCGTGCTCTGCGAAAACTGTGCCGCGCCACATACGCCGACGCCGGCCGAACACGAATGGCTGAAATACGAACTGGCCGACAAGGTCGATGCCTACAGCTACAAACGTGGCACCGGCTGTTCGCATTGCAACGGCATGGGTTATCAGGGGCGTACCGGCGTGTATGAAATGCTGGAAATGACCAACGAACTGGTCGAAGCCATCAACCACGACGATACCGGCGTTTTTGTCCAGGCCGCACGCAAGCAGATGGCCGGGCAGACCCTGCGCCGGGATGCCGTGCGCCTGGTGGTGAACGGCAAGACGACCATCGACGAAGCGATGCGCATCAGTAATCAGTTTGAGGATTGATGGAAAGCGTGAACCACGGAGAGCACGGAGGACACGGAGAAAAGCAACTGCAAGAATGTCCTGAAGAGACTGTCGATGCCGTACTGGGCGCAGCAATTGATGTGCATCGCTACTTGGGGCCGGGGTTGTTGGAGTCTGTGTATGAGCGGGCGCTTGCGTGTGAATTGTCGGATCGTGGCGTTGGCTATGTCCGGCAGGTTGAGGTTCCGGTGAATTATCGCGGGAACGATTTAGGGATTGGCTTTCGTGCGGATCTGATTGTTGAAGACTGTTT
>JAUPVD010000024.1 GCA_030917225.1 Pseudomonadota bacterium | reverse complement strand
GATGACGCCCTGCGTTTGCACGTCGAACTGCTCGTAGGTGTTGCGCGAGACGCCAGCGGCGCTGGGGGTCTGGATGTTGACCAGCGGCACGCCGTTGCCGGCCGAAAGGATGGTGGGCCGCTGGCTGGCCGGGGCGGCTGTGTAGGCGACGACCTGGGCGGAGGCTGTGTTCATGAACGCGAGCTGAGCACCGCAAGCGAGGAGCGCGGCGAAGGCGGCGGGACGCAGGCGGGCGAGCGAGAATCCCGGAGGGGCGACTGCTGTCGTACCGCTGCCATTGGCCGGGCTTTTGCCCTGCGCGCAGGCGATTTCAGCCACGGCCATGAGCAGGCCGCGAGCGCGGTTGAAGACAATGCGATGACGATTGGCGTTCATGGGGCGGACCTCCGGGGGTGTTGCGTTAGAACGTGTAGTTCAGGCCGATGCGGATGCTGTCTTCGCTGAGCTTCTGTTTGTAGAACTCGCCCCACAGGTTGGCGTCGACTTTCTTCGTGCCGTAGTCGGTGTGGCGGACTTCGAACCGGGCCGACAGGCGCTCGCCGAAGGCGTAGTCGGCGCCGAGGCCGGCCGTCCAGCCGCCCTGCATGTCGGTATGCGATTCCTTCTCGGCCGGCATGTCATGCCAGGTGCGCTTGACCGATGCAACGGCGTAGCCGGCAGTGGCGAAGACCAGGGTCTGCTTGCCGATGGCGTAGCCCAGGCGGCCGCGCAGGGATGTGGCGGCCTGGATTTTCGAGACAACCTGAAACTCGGGGTCGCTGACGCCGTCGTCCTTCTGGTTCACCCGGTCGCTGCTGTTGCCGCGACCTTCGAGGTCGGCCTCGACGCCGAGCACGAAGCCATTACCCAGTGACCAGTTGTAGCCCCCCATCAGGCCGAAAATGGCGCCCTTGGGTTCGGGCTTGTGTGTCCAGCCGTTGACCGCCCCGCTGCTTTGCCCGTGGCCTATGCCCTTATCCTCGGCGGAGCCATACCCGGCGTAGGCGCCGATATAGGGGCCGTCGAAGGGGCCAGCCATGGCGATGGTGGGGATCCGGAAGCTTTCTCGTTCGCCGAGTTTGTTCACCGAATAGGTCTTGGGGCTCTATTCGCACCATCACCGGTCTTGATTACCGATAGCAAAGGCACCACTTCGATAACTGAATCTTGCAATGGCACCCGCTGGACCGATCCGTCCGGTCGATACAAGACAATTGCCTTTGACGTGGCGAAAACAACGCGTCCATCCACGATGGCCCCTCCTTTCTTGACAGCGACGCACTGGGCGACCGGTTGCGAAGCGGGGCTCGAACTTTTTCTGGCATCCCGTCGCTGTTTGAGGTCGATCAACGGCATGCAAATATCCGGC
This sequence comes from Pseudomonadota bacterium, assembly GCA_030917225.1. Classification (GTDB taxonomy): domain Bacteria; phylum Pseudomonadota; class Gammaproteobacteria; order Burkholderiales; family Rhodocyclaceae; genus Proximibacter. The sequence continues at coordinate 3,261 of JAUPVD010000024.1, read as the reverse complement.
TTCAGAATCTGTTCGTCGATATAGGTATTCCCTGCGGCATACCCGACATACGGGATCATGAAGAGTGTCACCATTACAACCTGGATGATAAATACGCCAAATAGCGAAAATAGTGGTGCAAAGCCAATAAACCCCAGCATGGCAGCATTTTTCAGCACGTACGATCTACGACGCTCTGCTTCTGTTGGCTTCGTTCGTTCGTCATCATGGGATTTCAGGTAAATCCGTCGACGCCAACCCCAAAGCGCTACCGCTGCCCACGCGACCCACATGAGTGCAAGAAACGGCGTGAGGTGTGCGTAGGCATCGCGATACGTCTGCCATGTGCCGAGCAGCTTCCCCATCGCAGGAATGAGCTGAAAAAAACGATGCTTGCCAGATCAAGCAACTCGAATCCTGATTCGAAAACTGTTGCGTGCGGAATGCCGAACTTTCCTTCGACAGCGAGCGATACGCCATACCCCAAAAGCATGAGGATGACCGTGCCGACCGAGATGGCTGCAGCCGAGACCGTAATCCAGAAGCCGAAGCCTCCGGAGCCATTGCTGCCCTCCGCCCCCTGTTGTCCGTTTTTTTCTTGTGCTTCGCTCATGCTTTTGTTTCTCCGGAATTCCATTCGGTATTGCTGCGTTACCAAGATACTCAAACTCGCCGTTTAATCCGGCTTCCTGCCAAAGAGCCGGGCAAGAATCCCCGGCTTCGGCTTCGCCTCTTCTCGCTGCGGATGCGTTGTCAGGCCATCCGGGCGCAGCAGATCGCCGGGGTAATGCTCGTGGCCGAGGCAGAGGGAATCGTCCAGACCGAAGGCCTTGACGGCGGCGACCGCTTCGATGCACCAGCGACCGAAATAGCTGCCCATTTCCAGCGGATGCTTCTCTGGATCGCCGTAGATGTACCACCAGAGTTCGTCCTTGCCTTTTCTGGCGAGTTCGGCATACCAGTGCTCAACGAAATCCCTGAGCAGCGCGGCCTGTTGCTCCTTCGGCGCGTTGATGGCTTTCTGCAGGCGGGCGTAGGGTTTTTTGTGCAGCAGCTTCGTGCCGACCCTGCGGCCAGGCTGGCGGCTGGCGATTATGCGGTCGAGCAGAACGTCCTCGCCTTCGCCGCCGATCAGCGTGAGCAGTCGCTGCCATTGGTCGTCCGGGATGTCGAGCGCGAGGGCGAGGCCCACCAGCCAGAAGCACCAGTTGTAGTGGTTGAGGTTGGAGAGTTCGAAGGTCCAGTCGCGGCAGATGTCCGCCGCCAGCTTGTTCGACAATTCCCAGGCGTCGAGCAGGCCGGGAAAGTGCTGGCCTAACTCGCGGATGAGGTCGCCGCGGGAGTAGCGGAGTACCAGCAACTCTGAAATTTGCTTTGCTAACTGAAATGCAAACTGGGGATCAAATTCGGGGTTGCTACTAGGCAACTCCAGTAATGACCACTTTTTCTGTATGTGTCCGGACGCAAACTCTGTCCATTTTTCCCAGTATGCACATTCCCCTAATGGTGCCCGAATCATGGCCTTGCCCCCGACAAATTCAATCCAGAAGACAGTATTCTGGACGTATCTGTCGGTTTGGGCTTGCCCAACGCGTCGAGCACCTCAACAATTGTTGAACCATCCGGGCGTGTAGTCACAACCCACATCTCCATGCGGCCTGTTTTTGTTGATGCCAACACGTCCCGTGCATTGTCTATTCCAACCGCCTTCTCCAACCTCCCTTTAATTATCACGAAATTGGTTGGAGATCTTTTTGTGGTGGTAGTACGCCAAAAAATTCGTCTAGCAACTTGAGATTCCTTACTACTGCTTCCGGACTGGCTTCCATAGAGAATCTACGGTCGTTTTCATAATCCCAAAACTCGGAGGGTCGGAAGTAATGTGGACCAATCGCCAAACACAATCCTCCGATGCATACATGCCGGTCCTCTCCGAGGCTGTATCGAATTACATGTTTTCTATCAAATAGAAAGTACGTATAAAAAAAACCATCTTCTTCACTGTCACGAAAATTTACAGATGGCCTGTCCCCATTTTTTTTGTAGTAGCCGTAAATGGTTTCTCGTAACGCATTTCGCCCGTCAACATCATTTCTTAATTGCACGGTATGTACCTCCAGCTTCTTCAATCAGCCTGTAGCCGTTATGTAATAGGTGGCTATATTCCTTGGCTGTAAAGGAATCGGCAGCCACTGTCCTAGGATCTAGCGTAAATACAAAGCCCTTGTCTCGTGCCATTTGATCGTCGAGAAACTTTTTATTGACGGACCACATTTTGTCAACACCTAGTTGGGTCACAGCTTCGCTCCATGATGTTCCTGGAAGCTCGAAATATGTGGCGCCTTGCGCTTTTGCGACCTGCTCGTAGGAGCTCGCACTGTTTTCGACGTATTTGCCTAAGACGACCATATTTGCCTCCGGATTATGGGTGGCTCGTGCGGATAATTGATTGATTCGATGTTGGACCATATCGGAAGCAATGGGCCAGTCTCGATACAAATTGAGATCCACCTTCGCCTTCGCAACCACCTCCTCCTCAGCCTTCGCCAGCGCCCGGCTGACCGCCGCCTTCTGCGCTGAGTCCAGCGCGACTTTCGATGCGCCCGCAGTGATCGCGGCACCGGTCGTTCCCAACGCCACGGCATCGACCAGCGCTTCGCCGCGTATCGTCGGGTCTGCACTGTTGAGCCGTACTTTGAGATCGGCGGGAAAATCCGCAATGGCATTGGCGGCGTCGATGAGCGCCTGCGTGGCGCCTTTCTCGACGATACCTTGCACTGCTGCTCCAATGCCGCCCACCGCACCCACCAGCAGGCCGGGCGGGGTCAGCTTCAGGAGGCCTTTGCCGACGCCGTGCAGGAAGGGATTATCCGCTGCCTGTTTGTATTCGAAGGCCTTGTTCTGGACACTCGCGCGTTCGGCGGTATCGAGGTAGATGTCGGTCGATTTGCCGTAGTAGCTCTTTGCAGCAACCTGAATTGCCGTCGTCCAGCCCTGACAGCCCGCACTGGATGGCACCCGGCAGGCTTGCTCGATCTGTTGATCGCGCCAGACATCGATTTGATCCAGCCGGTCAATCTCGCGCTGCTTCTCGGTGTGGCAGGCGTCATCCCGGCAGGCGGTCTTCTCAGCCTTGAGGCGCAAGCGGCGCGAGGATTCCTCGTGACTGAGGAAGTTGTTCGCCACCTCATTCAGCGCTGCTCCGCCACCCGCCGTACCGCCCACGGCAGCACCGGCAGCCGTACTCGCCGCTGCGGTGAGTGCAGTTGCCAGCACCCCGTT
>JAUPVD010000340.1 GCA_030917225.1 Pseudomonadota bacterium | reverse complement strand
GGGTCACCATGTCCTGGAACTGCAGCGAAACCACCGCCTGGTTGACGCTCGATTCCATCACGCCGGCAATCTGGTTCAGTTCGGCAACTGTCTGGCTGGTGTGACGGTTCAGGTCCTCGACGTTCTGCATCGCTTGTTCAACGTCCTGCTTCGATTGCAGCGCAAAGTTCATGTCCTGGGCGGCCATCTTGTTGATCGCCGCCTCGGTGTCGCCGATCGACTTCTGCATGTTCTGCATCATGGCGCGAATCTGCTGGCTGAAGTGGCTGGTGCGCCCGGAGAGGTCACGCACTTCGTCGGCCACCACTGCAAAACCCCGACCCGCCTCACCCGCTCGGGCCGCCTCGATGGCAGCATTGAGCGCCAGCAAGTTGGTTTGCTTGGAAATGCCTTCAATTTCGCCGAGCATACCGAGAATCTTGCGCATCTCAGTCGCAATGCGGTCGGTCATTTCGACCAGCTCCATCGCCAATTTGGAGTTCTCGACAACACTATCGACAAAGGTGCGCAGGGTATCCGAGGTCTGACGGGCAAACCGCTCGAAATCGGAGCCGCCATCGGATCCGCCGCCGTGCTGGCGGATCACTTCCAGGCCAAGCTCCTGCTGCCGATGCGCCTGCGCACTCATGGCGTTGAAGCTCTGAATCAGCTTGCCGATCGCGTCCGAGAAAATCTGCTGCGCACGCCCCAACTCGCCGCGCGTGGTACCAAACTGTGCGGAGAATTCATCGCTGCACCGTACCAGGGCATTGCCGGTCTCTGACAACGCCTGTTTTTCCAGATCGCTTGATTGCGACGGCAAGGGCTCAGCTGAGTCGCCGCGACCGGCGATAAGCACCCAGCCGACAAGCAGCATCACGATGGCCGAGATGAAGACGCCATTGCGCAAGGCGGGTTCCATGGCAAACGCACCTCCGGCCACAACCAGAAGCCAGAGCGCCCCGAAGTTTCTTGTTTTTTCAGCTGCCGTCATTTTGTCCCCGAGCGTTTAATCGTTTGATCGTTGGTTCAGCCACCGATCATGATGTTGCTAGCCTTTTGTACTGTCTTTATTTTCCGGCGCCACGTTTTCCATGCCCTGACCATCCGTCCCGACGTCAGCGGTATCTTCTTCCGTTTCACTCAGGAAAGCATCTTCCGTCTTCTTGTTCAGTACGATGATGCTGATCCGGCGATTCACCGGGTTGAGCGGGTCATTCTTGTCAAACAGCACGGTAGACGACATGCCGACTACCCGCAGGACCTTGAGATCGTCCATACCGCCGATGATCATTTCACGCCGCGAAGCGTTGGCCCGGTTCGCCGAAAGCTCCCAATTCGAGAAGCCCTTTTCGCCGCCGCCAAAGCGCGCAGCATCAGTATGGCCCGAAACGGTGATCTTGTTACCGACGCTGTTCAGCGCCTTGCCGATCTCGCGCAGGATCTCCTTGGTATACGGCTTCAACTCCGCACTGCTTGAGTCGAACATCGGCCGGTTCTGCTCATCGACGATCTGGATGCGCAGTCCCTCGCTGGTAATGTCGAGAATCAGCTGGTTCTTGAACTGCTTGAGCGAAGAACTGCCTTCAAACACCTTCTCGATGCGCTGCTTCAACTCATTGAGCTTGGCCTTCTCCTGCTGCTCGAACTGCTTCTTCAGGAGCTCCTGATTGGTCTCCTTGAGGTTGATCGTCTTGCGCTTGGCTTCGACCTCACCGCTCTTGACCTGCCCCGCTGTGCGCGTCAGATCCTTGCCACCGCCCTGGATAACGCTGGAAGCATCGCCGGTGCCACTCCCCCCGGACATGCCAACCTTGAGCGGGTTCTGGAAAAAATCGGCAATGCCCTGCAGATCACCCTTGGCCGTAGAGCCCAGCAGCCACATCAACAGGAAGAAGGCCATCATCGCCGTGACGAAGTCGGCATAGGCGATCTTCCAGGCGCCGCCGTGGTGGCCGCCGGCCACCACCTTCTTGCGTTTGATGATTATCGGGCGTGTCGAATCGTCGCTCATCTTGATTCCCGGTCAGCGACCGATCACTTGCCCTTGCGCGCCTTGAGTTCTTCCTCGAGCTCGCGGAAGGAAGGACGCACCCCGGATTCGAGCACCTTGCGCCCGAACTCGACGGCCACCTGCGGCGCATAGCCGGACATCGAGGCCAGCAGCACAACCTTGATGCACTGGTAAATCTTCGAGCCCTCGTGCGCCTTCTGCTCGAGCAGGCTGGCGACCGGCGCCACGAAACCGTAGGAGATCAGGATACCGAGGAAGGTGCCAACGAGCGCGCCGCCGATCATCTTGCCGAGCACCGCCGGCGGCTGGCCGACCGAGCCCATCACGTTCACCACGCCCATCACCGCGACCACGATACCGAAGGCCGGTACACCGTCACCGACTTTGGCCATCACATGGCCCGGCACCTCGACTTCGTGGTGATGGGTCTCGATTTCCATGTCCATCAGGCTTTCGATCTCGACCGTGTTCAGGTTGCCGCCAACCATCATGCGCAGATAGTCGGTGATGAACTCCATGACATGATGGTCGTTCTGCAAGGTCGGATACTTGCTGAAGATCGGGCTGGCGTGGGGATCCTCGACGTCGGCCTCGATCGACATCAGGCCTTCCTTGCGCACCTTGGCCAGAATTTCGAAGAGCATGGCCAGGAGGTCGATGTAAAGGGCCTTGGTGAACTTGGACCCCTTCAGGATCGACGGCAGCGCGCCGATCGTCTTCTTGATGTACTTGATGTCGTTGCCGGCGATGAAACCGCCGATGGTCAGGCCGACGATGGCCACATATTCAAGCGGCACCCACAGGGCAAGCAGGCTGCCGTGGACCGCATAGGTGCCCAGCGAGGCTGCAAGAATGATGACATAGCCAATGATCAGAAACATGCGCTACCCCTTACCCCTTTTTCAGCCACAATCAGCCTGCAGCGTTACTTTCCAGCGCTAATTTGCCATTTTAGCCAGATGTTTCCGTAAGGCGCAAAAAACCTCGCTATTTTCTTGCGTCGCCACAATCCGGCCACACTCTGACTCAAGCAGACGGCAATCAGTCAAAACGTTCGCCAATACGGCGCCGCCCGCTGATCTTGGCCTGGTACATTCCCTCGTCAGCAGCTTTCATCAGCATGGCCAGCGTTGCCGTACCGGCGTCACGGGTGGCAACGCCGATGCTGACACCGCAACGCACCGGCCCACGCGGCGTGTCGATCACCGACTGTTCGACTGCAGCAAGGAGACGCAAGGCGCACGCCCGCATCGACTCGGAATCCGTATCCGGGCTGATCACCAGAAACTCATCTCCACCCATGCGGCAGATCACGTCATTGGTACGGAGATTCTGCTGCAGGACGCCGGCCACTTCGGCGAGCACCTTGTCCCCGACATCATGGCCATAACCGTCGTTGATCTCCTTGAATCGGTCGAAATCGATCACCAGGCAGGACAGCGGCTTCTTGCTGCGATTGCTGGCCGCCCATTCCTGTTCAAGCCGCTCAAGCGCATAGCGTCGGTTGTAGAAGCCGGTCAGCGGATCGGTAACCGAGGCCTCATGCAGGCGCCGGTTACTCACTGCCAGCTCGGCAGCGAAATGTTTCATCTCGCGCTGATCGCGCTCGACCTCGACCTGCAGTTCCGCCACACGGGCGCCAGCACGCAGGCGGGCAGCCAGAACGCGCTCCTTCAAGGGCTTGACCAGATAATCGTCGGCCCCCGCTTCGTAGGCTTCGACGAGCCGGTCTTCATCCCCGGCGGTGGTCAGCAGCAGCATGTACATCGCCCGGCCAAGCTTGGTTTCCCGCAGGGCGCGAATCAGGCGGATGCCGTCGATACCGGTCATGGCCGCATCGGCAACGAGAATTTGTGGCTGCATGTCGAGCGCCGCCTCCAGCGCCATCTCGCCATCCTGAGCCTCGGCAGTGTTGTAACCGAGTCCGTGCAGCAAGGCCGCAACCTGCTGGCGCTCGCCCTTGTCGCCAAGCGCTACGAGCACACGCAAGCCGGTGCCACCCTCGGTACCCGTTGCCTGCACCACGGCTGCAGTCATCATCTGCGAGAAGCTCGGCGGCACCTTGACCTTCAGCTGCAGCGTCTCACCCCAGTCGCGCCACTGCGCGGCGACCGCATCGACAACACGCCCAAGTGCCTCCTGCGTCAGTGCCAGTGCCGTCGACGATTCGGCAAGCTCCCCCAGCTTCGCCAGACGCTCGCCGCGTGCATCGCCTTCGAGCTGGCAGACATCAGCCACCTGCGCGGCGAGGATGGCGCCGGCGACAAGTTTCTCGCCCCGGGAGCCAACGGAAAACTGGCTGCGCTCTGGTTGCAGACGGTAATACAAGGACTCGATCAGCTGTTTCGGCAACCCCCAGTCAGTCAGCATGGCCGCAGTCAGGTCATCGTTGGCGAGCGCGAACAGCGCCTCCTCGCGTTCGTGCAGGAGCACGGGATCAGCGTCGCCGCCAAGTTCTTCCAGAAGCTGCGAATAGGCCTGAGGATAGAGCGTCGCCAGAGCCAGCCGGCCCACGTCGGCCAGCAGCCCGCAGCAGAAAGCCTCTTCAGGGTTGACCGCCCCCGAATGCCGATTGATCTCCTGAAAGGTCAGGCCGGTGAGAAGAGAACGGTTCCAGAACTGATCGAAATCGAAATTCGGGCAATTGCCCTTGCGATAACCGGACACCAGAGAAAAACTCAGCGCCAGGTTGCGCACGACAGCCATGCCAAGCACATTCAGCGCATCGGCGATAGCCACGATCGGTCGACCGTTGGCGCGACCAGCGGCATTGGCTGCCTTGAGCAGGCGACCGACAAAGGCCGGGTCGGACTTGATGGCGTGTTCAAGCTCCAGCGCGCTGACATCGTCACGCTGGGTCAGGCGAATGATGGACAGCGCAACGCCCTTGGGCGAAGGCAATTCACCCGTCGCCTTGATCTGTTCGAATTTTTTTAGCTCAAGATCCATAGGGCCGCCAGGATGGATAACCCATTATCGGCCGCATGCATGCCGGACGCAAACCTTCACGAAGCTCCCTTCGCTTCAGGTAAACTTCAGCCATGAGCGGCCTCCACCTTCCGATGAAATTCTGCAGCCATTGCGGCGCCACCGTATCCCTCGCCATCCCGGCCGGCGATACGCTGCCACGCCATGTCTGCACTGGTTGCGGCACGATCCATTATCAGAATCCGAAGATGGTGATCGGCTGCATCGCCGAATGGGAGGGACGCATTCTCCTCTGTCGCCGCGCCATCGAGCCGCGTTACGGCTTATGGACGCTGCCTGCGGGATTCATGGAGAACAACGAAACCACCGCAGAAGCCGCCGCGCGGGAAACCCTTGAGGAAGCCTGCGCAGAAGTGGACATCGGACACCTGTTTGCGCTGGTCAACATCCCGCACATCCATCAGGTCCACATGTTCTACACCGCCCGCCTGATTGACGGGCGCTTTGGCGCCGGCGCCGAGTCGCTGGAAACCGCCCTTTTCGACGAGGCTGACATCCCCTGGCCGTCGATGGCCTTCCGCAGCGTCAGCTTCGCCCTGCGCGCCTGGCTCGAAGATCGAAAAAAGGGGCATTTCGGCCTGCATACGACCGATCTTTTCCCGCCCACCCCGAATCAGGTACCGCCTACTCCTGCAGGCTGAAGCGGATCGGCATCGGCACCACGAAGCTCTTCCCGCGCAGACTCTCCGGCAGCGTCGTGCTGGCTGCCGC
>JAUPVD010000023.1 GCA_030917225.1 Pseudomonadota bacterium | reverse complement strand
GAAGCCGCAATGACGGCCATGCTGACCTTCGAGCATCCCGCCGATGCGGTGCTGTCGCACGATGTTCGCCAGCATCGCGAACTGGGCCATGCCGACCGTGGCTGTGTTGCCGAACCCTGCTACACCACGCTGCGGCATTTACGCAGCCTGTCGGCGCGCTGTCCGGACGATGCGCCGCGCAGCCTTCTGCTCGCCGCCTTGCTTTGCCACCTTGGTTGGAACCTGCGCGAATTGAAGGCCCTGCTGCGCGAGGGAGAGGGTGAGGAGGCTTGGCTGGCGGCCGCCAAATCGGCGCGCAGCGAAGACTGGCCGGCGGCGGTGCGCTGCGATTTGCCGGACTGGCTTTACGAGCGCCTGCTGGCGCGCTTCGGCGAGGAAACCGAGGCGCTGGCAACGGTGCTGAACCGGCAGGCACCGCTCGATTTGCGGGTGAATCCGCTGAAGAACAACCGCGAGGCGGTGCTCAAGTGGCTGCGGGCGGATGGCATTGCCTGCGAGCCGTGCCAGTATTCACCGCTTGGCATCCGGCTGGTGCATAAGCCGGCTTTGTCGCAGCACCCGCTGTTTCTCGATGGCAGCATCGAGGTGCAGGACGAGGGCAGTCAGGTGCTGGGCTATCTGGTGGCGCCGAAGCGCGGCGAGATGGTGGCCGACTTCTGCGCCGGCGCGGGTGGCAAGACCCTGCTGCTCGGCGCGCTGATGCGCTCGGCCGGGCGACTTTACGCCTTCGATGTCGCCGAGAAACGGTTGGCCAACCTGAAACCGCGGTTGGCCCGCTCCGGCCTGTCGAACGTGCACCCGGTGCGCATCGAATCGGAAAACGACATCAAGGTGAAGCGGCTGGCCGGCAAGCTCGACCGCGTGCTGGTCGATGCGCCATGTTCCGGCCTCGGTACCTTGCGTCGCAACCCGGATCTCAAATGGCGACAGTCGCCGGAAAGCGTTGCCGAACTGGTGGCCAAGCAGACCGCCATCCTGACCTCCGCCGCACGGCTGGTGAAGTCGGGCGGGCGGCTGGTCTATGCCACCTGCAGCCTGCTCACCGAGGAGAACGAAGCGGTGGTCGAGGCGTTTCTGGCGGCGAATGAAAGCTTCATGCCGCTGCCCGCTGGCGACATCCTCAAGCACCAAGGCATCGACCTCGGCGACATGGATGCGCTGCGTCTGCTGCCGCATGTACATGGCAGCGACGGCTTCTTCGCCATGGCCATGGAACGCAAGTAATGGAAGCCAGCTTTCTCAAGCTGCTCAACGAGGTCTGGCGCGATCTGCATGATCCGGCCATCCTCTGGGAGCTGCTGGCGCTGGTGATCTGCATGGCCTTGGCTGGCTGGATGCAGTGGCGGTTGCGGCATCGCGCTGGCCGACTGGAGGGGACGTTGCATGCTGCCGAGGTAGGGCTGCGCCGGATCATGTTCCCGGTGACTGCCCTGCTGTTGGTACTGCTGGCGCGTGCGGCGCTTCAGTCGTTCACGCCTGTCGCGCTGCTCAATCTGGCGGTGCCGCTCTTTCTTTCATTGGCTTTGGTTCGGGCCGCCGTCTTTTCGCTGCGTTACGCCTTTCCCAACGCGCTTTGGCTGAAGACCTCCGAACGTTATATCGCCGCAACTGTCTGGCTTTGTCTGGCGCTCTATCTGACCGGACTGTCCGATCCGGTCATCGCCGGGCTGGAGTCGGTCAAGTTCGCCGTCGGCAAGCAGAAGCTTGACCTCTGGCTGATCCTTCATGGCGTGGTGACTGCGCTCGGGACACTGCTGGCGGCGCTGTGGCTGGCCGGCTGGCTGGAGCACCGGCTGATGCGTGTCGAAGGCTTTGACTCGAACGTACGCGTGGTGATGGCCCGTGCCGGCAAATCGATCCTGATCGTGCTGGCACTGTTCCTCAGCCTGGCCCTCGTCGGCATCGATCTGACCGCGCTGTCGGTCTTCGGCGGTGCCTTTGCCGTTGGCCTGGGCTTCGGCATGAAGACCATCGCCTCGAACTATGTGGCCGGATTCATCATCCTGCTCGACCGCTCGATCCGCATCGGCAACATCATCGCCATCGACGCCACCACCAGCGGCGAGGTGACGCGCATCACCACGCGCTATACCGTGGTGCGCACGCTGGCCGGCACCGAGGTGATCGTGCCCAACGAATATCTGGTCGGTAACGTGGTACGCAACCAGACCTATACCGATACCCATGTGCGCATTCCCTTGAAAGTCCAGGTGGCCTACAGTGCCGATCTCGAACTGGCCATGCGTCTGATGGTTGAGGCCGCAGCTGCTCAGCCTCGGACGCTCGAGAGTCCGGCCCCCGGGGCGATCGTCGTGGCTTTCGGGGAGAACGGCATCGACCTTGAACTGGGCTTCTGGATCAAGGATCCGGGAGAGGGAACTGGCGCCATCCGTTCCGAGATCAATCTCGCCATCTGGCGCAGCTTCCGCGCCAACGGCATCGAGTTTCCCTTCCCGCAGCGTGAGGTACGGATAGTGAACGCGATGAACGCGAATGCCGCCATGCCGGTGATGCCGGCACAGTAACGCGTCGGCGCTTTTTCCCGCTCTGAAAAGAAAAAACCCGCGCCAGGGGGTGGCGCGGGTGAAGTACCCATCTGTCGGAGGGATGGGTCAGGGGGAGGTAATCTGTGACGTGGCGCTTAGCGGCTCCGGTGGGTGTTGCAGACCGGAATGGCTTTCATGTTGCCGAGGCCAGCTTGCTGAAAATTGTTGCAGCGGTCGTCT
>JAUPVD010000339.1 GCA_030917225.1 Pseudomonadota bacterium | reverse complement strand
GTCCTGCGCTGCTGGCAGGGTCGGGGCTGGGGTATGGGTCTGGTCGGACATGGTCAGTCTCGCAGTGTGTCTTACGACGGTTGATCTGTGGTTCGTGGATTACTTCGCGGCAGGCGGTGTCGCCATTTCCGGCATGGCATCCTTCAGCGCGCGCTGGAACAGGAAGTCGCTGCGCTCCTTGCTCGGCGTCTTGCCCAGCCAGCGCGAAAGCGCCATGCGGTGGTCGCCCGGTGCGCTCATGTCCGGCGGCAGGAAGAAGAAGCCGGTGATCGACTGGTCGGCTGGTTCGTAGAGGATGTAGAAGCGTTCATCCTCGCAGCCGGTCTTCGGGTTGCAGGCCGACATCAGGATCAGTGTCTGGCCTTCGAGGGTGACCGCTTCGGCCGGATGACCGGTGGAGAGTTTCAGCGTCCAGTCGGGCAGGTCCTGGTCCTTGATCGTGGCGCGGTAGGCCTTGGCGAACGGCTTCTCCTTCTTGAGCAGGCTGGATGGAGACTTGCCGACAAAGCTTTCCAGCCCGGCGGCCTGCGCGTTAAAGGTGAGGGCGGCCAATGCGGCGGCAAGGCAGACGAAGAGACGTTTCATGAATCAGACTCCCTGTTTCAGGCTGGCGGCGATGAAGTCGTCGAGCAGGTCGCCATCAAGCACGCCCTGGGTATTGCCGACTTCATAGTTGGTACGAAGATCCTTGATGCGCGACTGGTCGAGCACGTAGCTGCGAATCTGGTGGCCCCAGCCGATGTCGGATTTGGCATCTTCCAGTTTCTGCTGGTCGGCCTGCTGCTTGCGCAGTTCATGTTCGTAAAGGCGGGCGCGCAGCATCTTCCAGGCTTCGTCGCGGTTGCGGTGCTGCGAACGGTCGTTCTGGCACTGCACGACGATGTTGGTCGGAATGTGCGTCAGGCGCACCGCCGAGTCGGTCTTGTTGATGTGCTGGCCGCCGGCACCGGAAGCCCGGTAGGTATCGGTACGCACATCGGCCGGGTTGATGTTGATCTCGATCGAGTCATCGACTTCCGGATAAACGAAGACGCTGGTAAACGAGGTGTGGCGGCGCGCGTTCGAGTCGAACGGGCTCTTGCGCACCAGACGGTGGATGCCGGTCTCGGTGCGCAGGTGGCCATACGAGTAGTCGCCGGCAAAACGCACCGTGGCGCTCTTGATGCCGGCCACGTCGCCTTCCGATTCTTCCAGCACTTCGACCGTAAAGCCCTTGCGCTCGCCGTAGCGCACGTACATGCGCAGCAGCATCGCCGCCCAGTCCTGCGCTTCGGTACCGCCGGCGCCGGCCTGGATTTCCAGGAAGCAGGGGTTCGGGTCCTGCGGGTTGTTGAACATGCGGCGGAATTCAAGGGCGGCAATCTTCTGCTCGATGCCGTCAGCGTCGGCTTCGACGGCGTGCAGCATGTCGTCGTCGCCTTCGTCCTTGCCCATGTCGAAGAGTTCGCGGCTGTCGTTGAGCCCGGCCTCGACGGCTTCGAGCACCAGCACGATATCTTCCAGCGATTTCTTCTCGCGCCCGAGTTCCTGGGCGCGCTTGGCGTCATCCCAGATCTTCGGGTCTTCCATCTCCTGGTTGAGGAGGGTCAGGCGCTCACGCTTGTGATCGTAGTCAAAGATACCTCCGTAGCTCACCACTGCGCTGGGCAATGTCGGCGAGCCGGTTGGCGATGGCATTTAGCTGTTCTGCTTCCATGATGGGGTCGGGGTAGGGTAAAAATGAACCACGAATTATAGCGCGAAACCCCGACTCTCCCGGCGCCGGATACAGGGACGGATCAGCAAGCCCCATCGATAGTGACGAGCTTTTGGAGAGGATCTCGTGGCTTGTCGATGGCGCCCTCCGGGCGTTCGCCCTAGCGATATACAGGATAGATGCGGCACAAGGCTGCTACGTGTTTTTGAACCTGCTTTGCGACCTGTTCTCTGTCCCCTGCCTCCAGTGAGTCCAGGATGTCGCATATCCAGCCGGCTAGCGTTTCGCATTCCTCCGTGCCGAAACCTCGGGTCGTCACGGCGGGTGTGCCGATGCGTAGTCCCGACGTCACAAAGGGACTGCGCTGGTCATTCGGCACCGAATTCTTGTTTGTCGTGATGCAGGCTCCGCTAAGGGCTGCGTCTGCATCCTTGCCGGTGTAGGGTTTTGTAGAAAGGTCGATCAGGATCAGGTGATTGTCGGTACCGCCGGATACGATCCTGTAGCCACGGCACAGGAATATGGCGGCCATAGCGCGGGCGTTTGCTACGACTTGCCGCTGGTAGCTCTTGAACTCAGGTGACAGGGCTTCCTTGAAAGCCACGGCCTTGGCGGCGATTATGTGCATCAGGGGGCCGCCCTGGCTGCCTGGGAACACCGCAGAATCAAGCTTTTTGTAGAAACTCTCGTCCTGCCCCTTGGCCAGGATAATTCCGCCGCGTGGGCCGCGCAGGGTCTTGTGCGTGGTGCTGGTCACGACATGGGCGTGGGGTAGCGGGTCCGGATACTCGCCGGCAGCGACCAGGCCTGCCACGTGAGCCATATCTACCCAGAGGATTGCCCCTACCTTGTCGGCGATGGCTCGCATGCGTGCCCAATCCTTGTGCCGTGAGTAGGCCGAGAAGCCGCCAATAATCATTTTCGGGTGGGTTTCGTGTGCGATGCGTTCCATTTCGTCGTAGTCGATCAGTCCCGTTTCTGGATCAAGGCCGTAGGAAACGATCTTGTAGTGCTGTCCGGAGAAGTTCGCTGGGCTGCCATGGGTGAGATGACCTCCCTGTGAGAGGGCCATGCCCATCACGGTATCGCCGGGATGGGTCAGCGCCAGGAACACCGCCGCGTTGGCTTGGGATCCGGAGTGGGGCTGAACGTTGGCGTAGTCGCAGTTGAACAGCTGCTTGACCCGCTCGATGGCCAGACGTTCGGCCACGTCTACATTCTGGCATCCGCTGTAGTAGCGCTTGCCCGGGTAGCCTTCAGCATACTTGTTTGTAAACACCGAATTCTGGACAGCCATCACCAACGGGCTGGCGTAGTTCTCGGAGGCAATCAGTTCGACGTGCTCTTCCTGTCGGTATTCTTCGTTCTGGATTGCTTCGAATAGTTCAGGGTCGAAGTCAGCGAGCGTCAGGGATCTGTCATGCATGGAAGTGTGGTCCTATGGTCTGTGAGGTATTGGGTTCAGAAGCTGATCAACTTGCGGACTGCTTGCTGACCGTCGGAACTGGGGACTGAGTGCATTGCGCTGGTGTCTGGTCTGGCTGAGGCAGTCGGCCATTGAGTGCCGCATAGGCGACGAGGCCGATCATCAGCCCCCAGAATGCGCCGCCGATACCGAACAGGGTGATGTTCGCTGCGGCAGCCAGAAAGGTGATCAACGAGGCTTCACGGGTTCTGACGTCGGCCATGGCGCCGGCAAGGCTGCCGCCAATGGTGCCAAGCAGTGCCAGACCGGCCAGCGTGGTGATGAAGGTTGCCGGAAAGGCCATGAAAAGCGCGGCGAGCGTCACGCCGAAGATGCCGACGAGGATGTAGAAGACACCTGCGGCGATGCCGGCAATCCAGCGTTTCGACGGATCTTCGTGGGATTCCCTGCCAGTGCAGATGGCTGCCGTGATGGCGGCGATGTTGAAGGCATGGGAGCCGAATGGCGCCATCAGCAGGGAGCCGATACCGGTGACGGTCACGATCGGGTTGGCGCTGGTCCTGAATCCATCGTTGCGCAGCACCAGCATGCCGGGCATGTACTGGCCGGTCAGGGTAATCAGAAACAGGGGCAGGGCGATGCTCAACAAGGCGTTGAGCGAAAACGCCGGCGTGGTGAATACCGGTGCGGCGAATTTCAGTGCCACGCCGGAAAGGTCGATGCGTCCCTGAACGAGCAGGAAACCGAGTCCGAGCACCAGAATGCCGACCACGGCATAGCGTGCGGACAGACGCTTGAGCGTCACGTAAGCCATGATCAACAACCCCGCCAGCAGCGGATCGACATTCATGCCGCCGAAGGCGCCGATGCCGAACTGCAGCAGGATGCCTGCCAGCAGACCAGCGGCTACGCCGGGCGGAATCAGACGGATGAGTTTATCGAAATAGCCCGACAGCCCGAGCAGGACGAAGGCTGCAGCCGAAATCAGATAGGCGCCTACGGCCTCGGCGTAGGGGGCTGTCGCCAATGTCGTGACGAGGAATGCCGCCGCCGGCGTCGACCAGGCGGTGATGATCGGTTCGCGGGTGAGCCAGCTGAGGATGATCCCGGTAACCCCGACACCGATTGAAACGGACCACACCCACGAAGCCGTCATCTCCGGGTCGAGACCGGCCACCTTGGCAGCCTGGAAGACCAGTATGAAGGTACCGCCGTAGTTGACGATGACCGAGATCAGCCCGGCTACAACGGGGTGGGTAAGGTCGTTCAGCCGGATCGGCGAAGGAGAAGGTGTGGTCATGAGCTGCGTTCCTGACGATAAGGTTTGATCAGACTTGCACGCTAGTTTTATAGCTTTAAAATGGCACGTTGCGCCCAGCCAATTAATTGATTAAAGGCAGACCAATTGTTCAAGCATGCTCAACTCGAATCGGTAAAGACCTGGCTGAGCGATCCTGCTTACAGCAGCTTCCCGCTGCATGCGCGAATCCAGCGCGCCATCCGGCAGCTGATCCTCGATGGCGCCCTTGAAGCAGGCAAGCCGCTGCCGGCATCGCGCGGGTTGGCACTTTCTCTGGGCGTTTCGCGCGATACGGTCGAGTCGGCCTACAGCCAGTTGCATGCAGAAGGATTCATCGAACGACGTGTGGGCAGCGGCAGCGTTGTCTCGGAGCGGGTGCAGCATTTGCCAAAACGCAGTGCGCGGCAGTGTTCCGGCTTCTCGCCGCAGCAGGTCCGTCTCAGCCAGCGTGGTGCGGCCATGGTTCAGGGCGGTGGAGTGGGTGAGTCTCTGGCACCGCGTCCGTTCGCGCCGGGTGTTCCGGAAACGCGCAGCTTTCCGCTGCAAATCTGGGAGCGACTGCAGCGCCAGGTGCTGAAGGAGTACGGAACCAAAGCTCTGGCCCATAGCCACCCACAGGGAATGGCGCCGTTGCGGCGTGCCATTGCCGACTACATCAATCTGGAACGGGGGGCTCGTGCCACGCCAGAGCGTGTTCTGGTGCTGACCAGCTCGCAGCAGGCGATGACGCTGTGCGCTACCGTGCTGCTCGATGCCGGTGACCGGATCTTCATCGAAGATCCGGTGTACGTCGGGGTGCGCAAGGCATTCGGCGCCGCCGGTCTGGAATGCGTCCCCGTTCCTCTCGATGCCGAGGGTATGAGAGTGGATTGCCTGCACGATGCCGCGTCATCGGCCAAGGCGGTCTTTCTGACGCCTTCGCATCAGTTCCCGACCGGTGCGACCCTGGCGCTGGATCGGCGGCTCGCGGTCATCGAATGGGCGCGACAGCATCAAGCCTGGATCATCGAAGACGATTACGACAGCGAGTTCCACTATGCCGGGAAGCCCACGGCCTGCATACAAGGGCTCGATGCGTACGACCGGACGATCTATATCGGCACCTTCACCAAGTCCCTGTTTCCCGGGCTGCGCATCGGCTACATGGTCCTGCCGCCGCAGCTCGTGGCACCGATGACGGTGGCGCGGACCTTATTGGACGGGCATAGCGCATCGATTCCCCAGCTGACCTTGGCGCGCTTCATCGACGCAGGGCATTTCGGCGCCTACGTTCGCGCCATGCGGGGCGTCTACGCCGGTCGGCTCGATGTGCTGGTGCGGCTTGTACGCACGCACCTGAGTGACGATGTCGAACCCAGGGTGCCGGTGGGCGGGCTGCAGATGCCTTGCCTCCTCACCGGAGGCCTGCCGGAACGCAAGGTTGTCGAATCGGCCCGACAAGCCGGGATCGAGCTTCTCGGGCTGACGGCACTGCATGCATCGAGCGAGCAAAAAGCCGGTTTCCTCATGGGATTTGCGGCTTACACGCCAGATGAAATGAAGGCGGCGGTAGAAGACCTTGCAAACGTGTTCAAGGTGCTCAAGCCTTGATTTGCTGCACGTTCTGCAGGTGCTCGATCATCAACTGCACGCTCTGCACCCCGTTGTAGTCGTTGATGCTCAGGCGATAGGCGGCATGCACCTCGTGCCCCGGCGTGGTGCTGAAATTGAACTGGATGGCGTCGAAGCGCAGCTCGCCCAGACGCAGCCGCAGCTTGAGGTGCTTGTCCTTGAGCACGCGCTGCGCCTCGACCTTGAAGCGGCCCTCGAACAGCGGCGCGGGAAAGCCTTGCCCCCAGATCTGCGCTTCCAGCAGGCGTGCAGTTTCCAGCGAGAAATAGGCGCTTTCCAGGCTGCCGTCGGTATGCAGGCTGCGCGTCAGGTCGTCCTCGGCCAGTAGTTCGCCGGCGATTTCGGCAAACAGGTCGCGGAAGCGCGGGAAGTCGGCTTCGTCGATGGTGACGCCGGCTGCTGCGGCGTGGCCGCCGAATTTCTTCAACAGGCCCGGTGCCCGTTTCGAGACCAGGTCGAGCGCATCGCGCAGGTGCAGGCCGGGAATCGAGCGGCCCGAGCCACGCAACTGGCCGCCAGTTTCGTCGGCGCGGGCAAAGGCGAATACCGGCCGGTGCAGCTTTTCCTTGATGCGCGAGGCGACGATGCCGACCACGCCCTGATGCCAGCTGGCATCGAACAGCGCGATGCCGGCGGTGTCGGCGATGTCAATGCTTTCCAGCAAAGCCAGGACCTGTTCCTGCGCTTTGTCCATCATTGCGGCTTCGATCTCGCGGCGCTCGCGGTTCAGCGCATCGAGCTGCTGGGCGATGTTCAGTGCGCGCGCCGGGTCGTCGGTCGACAGACATTCGATACCCAGCGCCATGTCGGAGAGGCGGCCGGCGGCATTGAGTCGCGGGCCGACCATGAAGCCGAGGTCATAGGTGGAAGCCTTGGTCGGGTCACGCCCCGCAGCCCGGAAGAGGGCGGCGACGCCCGGTGTCAGCTTGCCCTCGCGCATGCGCTTCAAGCCCTGGCTGACGAGGACGCGGTTGTTGCGGTCGAGCTTGACCACGTCGGCCACCGTGCCAAGGGCAACGAGGTCGAGCAGGGCACCGAGATTGGGTTCAGTGTGCCCCGAGCCTGCGGCAAACCAGCCGCGCTCGCGCAGCTCGGCACGCAGCGCGAGCATGATGTAGAACATGACGCCAACGCCGGCGATGCACTTCGATTCGAAGTCGCAGCCGGGCTGGTTGGGATTGACGATGCATTCGGCTGCCGGCAGCGTTTCGCCCGGCAGATGGTGGTCGGTGACCAGCACCGCGATGCCGAGTTCGTTGGCGCGGGCAACGCCCTCGTTGCTGGCGATGCCGTTATCGACGGTGACGATCAGGTCGGGCGACATCGTTGCTGCAAGGTCGACCACCGAGGGGGACAGCCCGTAGCCATGCACGAAACGGTCGGGCACCAGATAGTCGACCGTGGCGCCGAAGCAGCGCAGCGCGCGGATGCCAGAT
>JAUPVD010000338.1 GCA_030917225.1 Pseudomonadota bacterium | reverse complement strand
CACAGGCTGCCACCACCGGGCAGGATGAGCAGGTGGAGGAACCACGGGCTAACTACTGCACCGACCCAATCGCCTTCGTAACGACGAAAGCCGATAGCGGCAATCGACAAGGCGTTGTTCACGAACGGCATGTCATGCATGCTGGTTTCCCAGATGCGGCGGTACATCTCTTCTAGCGCCGGACCGGGGTTTTCCGCATACGACTTTGCCGCGCCACCTGGCTGAGTCGCCGTATAGAGCGGCTTGCGGACGCGCCCCCCCTGCTCGCCAAAATCCTTCAGCTCACCAGATTCGCTGGCTTCGCTCATTTAAGATCAGCGAAGTGCCGAGTGGCATCGTAGTTACCGTCCAGCGATGCATCAAGCGCACTCAGGGCATCCTCGATCAGCATACGGTTTTCGTCGTCCACAGTTTCCTTGGCCAGCCCGAGAGAGGCCAGTATCCAGGTGCCGACTGGCTGCGCACCAATGAGCATCATGTTCACCTGCTCACGGCGCAGGCTGTCGCCTTCGCCGCGCTCGACCCAGGCCAGCATGCCTTCTTCATCGACCCACTCGACCACCCGCATCGGTATGGACAGACACATCAGCACTTCTCCGTAACGGCAATACCGAAATTGGTCAGTTCCTCGACGGTCATGGCCAGTACCTCAGGCAGCGTTGCTGCGATCTCCGGCGTCAGCTCGATGCCGCATTCCAGACTCTTCGGCTGGATGCCGATCAGTGCAAGATGTTTCGGAAAACGTTCGCGCAAGGTCAATGCGGCAAGTACGTCGGAAACGCCAATCTGGTGGGGTGAAATCTTCGTGCGGAAGAAGGCGGGAACCTCGTTGTCAATGCGCCGAATGATGGTCGCAGGCGGCTGGCCGACGCGCACGCAATCAATGATGATCAGCTTGTCGCAGTCCTCAAGCGGCTCAAGCAATTCCATGCCGGCGGTGCCGCCATCAATTACCTGAACTTCCGGTGGCAGCGTATAGCGTTCCTGCAGCAACTCTACGGCGCGCACGCCGATGGCCTCGTCTTCCAGCAGGGTATTGCCGACGCCAAGTACGACTACTTTCATAGGACCTCGAAAAAAAAGCGCGAGGGGATGATCCTCGCGCTTCAAGAAGGGAACGGCTTTGCGCTAGATCAACGGGGGATGTTGATCAAGCAGCCTTCACCTTGACGATTTCAGTATGCTCTTCGTCCATCACGTGGATCGCGCAAGCGATGCACGGGTCGAACGAGTGGACGGTGCGCAGCACCTCGAGCGGCTTCTCCGGATCAGCAATCGGGTTGCCCACGAGACAGGCCTCGTAAGCGCCCGGTGCGTCCTTCTCGTTGCGCGGTGCGGCATTCCAGGTCGAGGGCACGACGCACTGGTAGTTCTTGATCTTGCCGTCCTGGATGACGATCCAGTGCGACAACACGCCGCGCGGGGCTTCGTGGAAACCCACACCCTGCTGTTCGCCCTTCGGGAACACCGGCTTGTTGAAGGTCTTGAGATCGCCCTTGCCCATGTTGGCCAGCAGCAGATTCCACTGATTTTCCAGCTCGTCCATCAGCACGCAGGCACGCACGGCGCGTGCGGCGTGGCGACCGATGGTCGAGTGCAGCGCATTGATGCCGACCTTGGTCTTGGCGATGGTGGACACCAGATCAAGGGCTGTGGTCGCGTATTTCTTGGTTGGCTCGTGGCCGGCGGCGAACATCGTCAGCACGTGGGCCAGCGGGCCCACCTGCATCGGCTTGCCGTAGAAGGTCGGCGACTTGAGCCAGGAGTATTTGCCGTTGTCCTGGAAGTCGGTGTACTTCGGCGTCGTTTCGCCCTTGTACGGGTGCAGCGACTTGTCATTGCCGACCGAATAGTCGTACCACGAGTGCTTGACGGCTTCCGACACACCATCGGCAAAATACTTGTCACTGAAGCTGGTGATCGGCTTGAAGGTGGATACATCGCCATTGGCGATGTGGCCGCCCGGCATGGCGAACTGGGTTCCCTTGCCGTCGAGAGGAATATCCGGCACCGAGATGTAATCAACGATACCGCGACCGTAGGTCGTCCAGTCGGCATAGAAGGCGCCGATGGCAGCGACGTCGACCAGGTAGACGTTCTTGACGAAGTCGTTGAGCTTGTCGATCCACTCCTTGACTGCCAGCAGGCGTTCGATGGTCAGCACCGACTGCGAATCCAGCGCCAGCGGGTTGGCCACACCACCGACCGCGACGTTCTGGATGTGCGGCGACTTGGAGCCAAGAATGGTCACGATCTTGTTGGCGTAGCGCTGCACTTCCAGCGCCTGCATGTAGTGCACCACGGCCAGCAGGTTCACTTCCGGCGTCAGTTTCATCGCCGGGTGGCCCCAGTAACCGTTGGTGAAGATGCCGAGCTGGCCGGTAGCGACGAAGCCCTTGATCTTGTCCTGGACCTTCTTGAATTCCTGAACGCTGTTGCCGCTCCACGAGGAGATGCTTTGCGCCAGCGCGGCAGCCTTGGCCGGATCGGCCTTGGTGGCGCTGACCACATCGACCCAGTCCAGCGCCGACAGGTGGTAGAAGTGCACAATGTGATCGTGCAGGCCATGCGCCAGAATGATCAGGTTGCGGATGTACTGGGCATTGACCGGAATTTCGAGGTTCAGCGCATTCTCGACGGCACGGACGGAGGCAACGGCGTGGACCGTGGTGCACACGCCGCAAATACGCTGGGTAATCGCCCAGGCATCGCGCGGGTCGCGGCCGATGAGGATGTTCTCGACACCGCGCCACATCTGGCCTGACGACCAGGCCTTCTTGACCTTGCCGCCTTCTACTTCGACGTCGACGCGCAGGTGGCCCTCGATTCGGGTGACCGGATCAATCGTGACTCGCTTGGACATTGTTATAACCTCCGAAAAACCTTAGTGGGCTGCTGAATTTGCCAACACCGCTTCTTCACGCGGCAGAACCGGGAAGCGGCGAGTGATGTAGATGTATCCGAGAACCTCGACGGCAAACATGCCGATGGTGACCATCAGTTCGGGCACGGACGGAAAGTAGGTCCAGCCGGT
>JAUPVD010000337.1 GCA_030917225.1 Pseudomonadota bacterium | reverse complement strand
TTAAGGAATCGATATGTCCTTCGGTTCCTTCGACAGCCCCGGCGTGACGCAACCGATGGCCGAGATCAACACTACGCCGCTGGTCGACGTGATGCTCGTGCTGCTGGTCATTTTCATTATCACCGCGCCACTTTTCCATCAAGCGGTACCCGTCGATTTGCCCAAGGTCGATGCGACACGCGTCGACGACAAGCCGCGTGTACTGGCGGTCGCTATTGACGGCGAGGGGGCCGTATATGTCGACGGGGAGCGTATCGATGCCAAGGAAGTGCACGGACTGGAGGTGCGCTTCGCTGCAGCCGTCGCTGGTGGCGGTGACCCGGAGCTGCACCTGCGGGCCGATCGTGGCACGCGTTACGAACGGGTGACCGAGGTATTGGCTGCGGCGCAGAAGTCCGGGCTGGCCAAGATCGCCTTCGTGACTGAGGCCCCGCAAGGGGCTGGTCGATGAATTGTTGCCAGGCAAACGAATAACTACAGGTAAGAAGAAAATGAAACAGAGTGTTTTCGGAGGCATTAGACCCATGGTCGCACTACTTGCTGCCATCGGTATGCCAATGGCGCAGGCACAGACAGATTCTGCTGAGCGGGAGCTGTCGGAAATCAAGATTCAGCATGCTCGCCCGACCGTCGCGACAGGGAGCCCGGCGCCGCAGGCCGAAGTAACGGGCGAACAAGTTCGCGAATTCAATGCGGTTAACGTAGAGGACGCCGTCAAGTATCTGCCCAGCTTGCAGATACGCAAGCGCTATATCGGTGATCGCAATGCGATCATCGCCTCACGTACCGCCGGCACCGTGCAGAGCGCTCGCTCGCTGGTTTATGCCGACGGATTGCTGCTGTCTAACCTGCTTGGCAATAGTTTTGGCTACCCTCCGCGCTGGAACATTGTGGGCACTGAAGAAATCGATACGATCAATGTCCTCTATGGTCCCTATTCGGCGACCTTGCCAGGTAATTCGGCTGGGGCAACCATCCTGATGACGACGAAACGTCCGGACAAGGCTGAGGTGCATGCACGTGCACAGGCCTTCAGTTCGCATTTCAAGCTTTATGGAACCAATGAAACTTTCGACGGGCATCAGGAGCAGGCCAGTGCCGGGGCGCGATTTGGCGATTGGTCGATTTCACTATTCGGGAATCATCTGGATAGCCACGGCCAGCCGATGAGCTTTGGCACCGCAAGACGCAACCCGGGCGCGGGTGGTACAGCCGTGACGGGCTATTACAAAGACAAGGATCCGACGGGTGCGGACCGGATTATTGTCAGTGGCTACGGTATGGATCATAGCGTTCAGGATGTTGGCAAACTCAGAGTAGCCTACGATTTCAGCCCGAACACGCGCCTTGCCTTGACGGCTGCAGAGTGGCGAAACGATTCCAGAACCGAGGCTGATGGCTACCTTCGAAATGCCGCCGGCGCGCCAGTGACCAGTGGAAATATCCTCGTAGACGGTGTTCGCTATACGCTGACTTCGTCGCATTTCGCCCCGGGAAGCAGCAATACGGTGAACCGTCTCTACGGTGCCACTTTCGATAGTCAGCTATCACCGGACTGGCGGCTGGAGGCGGCCTCGTCGCTTTATCAAACGACGACCGATGTTTCTCGCTCGGCAAGCAGTGCGACAGCAGCGGGAGGGTCGGTCACGCTTGGTGACGGTACCGGTTGGACGAACCTGGATCTGCGCGCCATCTGGAAGCCGCAAACCGGAAAGGCGGGCCATGCAGTGACCTTTGGCTATCACCGTGACGACTACAAATACACCAGCAAAAAATACGACGCGAACAATTGGCGTGACGAGGATACGCGAACGGCGCTGACCGGAAAGAATGGGGGGCGGACGCAGACCGATGCGCTCTATGTCCAGGATGAGTGGAAGTTTGCGCCGCGCTGGATGATGACTGCTGGCCTGCGCTATGAGCGCTGGCAGGCTTTTGATGGCGGTATCTATACGACAGCCCTTGGCAACAATCAGTTTTCAGATCGCGAGGAAAAAGCGAGTTCACCGAAGTTGTCCGTGGCCTATGACCTGAACAGTGACTGGTTACTACGTGCTTCTTTTGGCAAGGCCTACCGCTTCCCGACGGTGACCGAACTGTTCCAGACGGAAACGCAGGGCGCAACTACACGTATCAGCGACCCAACCCTGAAGCCGGAAAAAGTCATGTCCTCCGAGCTGGCAGCAGAAGGCAGTGTTTGGGGGGGCAACCTGCGCATGTCGCTGTTCCAGGAAAACATTCGCGATTCGCTTTATAGCTTCACCGATTACTCGAATACCACGCGCAATCAAAACGTCGACAAGGTTCGGGCACGTGGCGTAGAAACTGCCTACCAGGCACAGAATGTACTGCGCGGACTTGATCTTGGCGGCAGCATTACCTATGTGCATTCGCGCGTACTGGAAAATCATCTCAATCCATCCTCGGAAGGCAAGCACATGATTCGCTTGCCGGATTGGCGTGCCACCGTTTTTGCCAGCTATCATTTCGACGATCGCTGGACCGGCTTCGTTGGCGTCAAATACAGCGGAACGCAATACAACAACCCCGATAACTCGGATACCTCGCCAGATACCTATGGCGGCAATAGCAAGTTCCTGACTGTCGATGCAAAGCTTAGCTACCGTATTGCCAAACAGGTCGCTGGGGCGATCGGTATCGACAATCTGACCAATGAAAAATACTACGCATTCCATCCCTACCCGCAGCGCACTTACCATGCTGAAGTCCGCTTCGATTTTTAAGTATAAATGGCGCTTTCTGGCCCTTCTTGCAGCGATAGCGACGTGTAACGTTGTTTATGCAGCGGAAGGGATGGCGGGGCGGCCCAAGGCTGTGCGTTTAGAGCTGGGTGCGTCTGCCGCGTTCACGCGCAACGGTGTTCTGCTGGCCGTGGCTAAGCAGGGGGAGCACGTGCTGTTGTACCGCAGTGCTGACGAAGGGCGTAGCTGGTCGGCGCCGGTCGTTGTTAACGCTCAGCCGGAGCCAATATCGGCCGATGGTGAAAATCGCCCGAAGATCGCTTACACGCAGGATGGTGCCGTGCTTGTTTCCTGGACACGACCTCTCGGCAAGCCTTTTTCGGCGGCTATCCGATTGGCCCGCTCGGATGACGGTCTGCATTTTTCTGCACCGATTACCGTTCATCACGACAGTGCCGAAATAACCCATCGCTTTGAATCGATTATCGTTGCCGATGATGGTCGCGTCGTGCTTGCCTGGATCGACAAGCGCGACCTTGAACTGGCGAAAGTCGAGAAGAGGCCGTATCGGGGAGCCGCGATATACGCGGCGACTTCGCATGATGGCGGACGCAGTTTCCAGCCTGAAATAAAGGTCGCCGATCACTCGTGCGAGTGCTGTCGTCTTGCCACTGCGCTCGACAAGGATGGTTCGCCGCTGTTCATGTGGCGCCAGGTCTTTGTGCCGAACGAGCGCGACCACGCGATTGCGCGGATTCTGCCTGACGGAACACCGACAGGTTTTCAGCGAGCCACTTTTGACCGCTGGAAAGTTGATGGGTGTCCGCACCACGGCCCGGCGCTGGCGGTCGATAGTGATGGCGTGCGTCATGCCGTTTGGTTCAATCAGAAAAATGGCGAAGGGCGTGTCTTCTACGGACGTTTGTCCAAAGAGGGCGGCCAGGCTGGGGTGGCCGCACAACGACTGGTTGGTGGCGAGCGCGCTGAACGTGCAGACCTGGCCATTGCTGGAAAGCACATCGCCATTGTCTGGAAGGAATTTGACGGCGAGCGGACGCGTCTTTTCTCCGAGCTGTCCGAGGATGGCGGAGCCAGCTTCAAGACGTCTGTGCTTGCCGCATCGAACGGGGCTAACGATCAGCCTCGCGCTTTGCGTCGAGGGGATCAGCTCTACGTCTTCTGGCGGAGTGAGCAAGAAGGTATGCGGATTTTCCGTGTTGAATGATGAACAGGGAACTCGGCTGTAAGGCCAAGACTCCCTCGGCTAGCAGGTTTGCTAGCCTTCCGCCTCAAACCGGAACGGCGCCGCAATCACCGAATTTCCCGTTTCAATCAGCACCGTAGCCTCCCAGGGCATCTTGCCGGTAATGCATACCGGCAGATTTGCCTGGCCAACGAATCGGCCGTCCCCCATGTCTTCCAGTTGCGGCCGGTTATAGCCCATCTTCATATCGACGCCGGAAAAATCGACTTCTATTTTTCGTACTGCGGCGCCGGTGGTAATCGCCAATAATTTCAATGGCTTGAGCGCAGGTATCGGGTGCGGGTCGATCGCCACTTCAACCTGTCCTCCGCCGGGTAGCGAAATCACGCAGGAGGTCTTGCCGAGATCGCAACTGGAAACCGGCAACGAGACATCGGTGCGGGGTGTCAGCAGGGGGGCAAGCCGATAGCCGGCAAAACCGAGCAGCACGAGTGCCAGAAGCACGATCAGATCGATATACAGTCGGCGGCTGGCGGGTTTTGCGGCGTCGGGTGGGGAGTTCATTCTGGATATGCCGGTGGAAAACAGCGGAAAAGCCGACCCTGCCTAAGCGTAGTGGCTAACTCCCGAAGAATTCTGGTGCCTTGGAAGCAAGCAAAACTTGACCTGAATCAAGGTTTGGAAGACTCTCCGCAAGGATCATGTGCGACATATTGCCGCAGTGGCATTTTGTCGCATGGGTAATTGGGGTTCCCAAAATTACAACGGGAGAGGTCAGTATGAAAACTCGCATTAAACAAACGGTAAGTGTGCTTCTCGCCGCCGGGCTCGGTTTTGCCGCTGCTGGCGCAACGTTCGCTGCAGAGTCCCTGCAGGACGTGATGAAGCGCCGCAACCTGTCGCAGCAGGATCTGCTGGCGGCAGCCAAGACCTACGTGCCGACTGGCAAGCGTGACGAATTTGTCGTCTTTGCTTCCGGTGGTCAGTCTGGCCAGATGATTGTCTATGGCATCCCTTCGATGCGCATTCTCAAGTACATCGGCGTCTTTACGCCGGAACCCTGGCAGGGCTATGGCTTCGACGAAAACTCGAAGGCCGTGCTTAACCAGGGCCGCATCGACGGCAAGGACATCACCTGGGGCGATACGCACCACCCGGCGATCTCCGAAACCGACGGCAAGTACGACGGCCAGTTCCTGTTCATCAACGACAAGGCCAACCCGCGCCTTGCCGTGATCGACCTGCGCGACTTCGAAACCAAGCAGATCGTGGTCAACCCGATCTACAAGTCGGAACACGGCGGTGCCTTCGTCACGCCGAACACCGAATACGTGATCGAAGCCGCCCAGTACGCTACACCCCTGGCCAACAAGAAGTTCGAGCCGCTCGAAGAGTTCAACGAGAAGTATCGCGGTGGTGTCACCTACTGGAAGTTCGACCGCAAGGAAGGTCGTCTTGATCCGAAGAAGTCCTTCTCGCTTGAACTGCCGCCGTATTCGCAGGATCTGTCCGACGCCGGCAAGGGTCCGTCCGATGGCTGGTCCTTCACCAACTCCTTCTGTACCGAGCGTTATGTTGGCGGTATCGAAAAGGGTCGTCCGCCGTATGAAGCCGGTTGCTCCGCCAAGGACACCGACTACCTGCACGTAGTCAACTGGAAGAAGGCAGCCGAGCTGGTTGCTGCCGGCAAGGCCAAGAAGATCAACGGCCACGATGTGCTGATGATGGAAACTGCGATCAAGGAAGGCATCCTCTTCCTGATTCCGGAGCCGAAGTCGCCGCACGGCGTCGACGTTACCCCGGACGGCAAGTTCATCACCGTCTCCGGCAAGCTCGACACGCACGTTTCGGTCTACTCGTTCGAGAAGAT